>NZ_KB291202.1:58370-66620 GCF_000318255.2 Capnocytophaga sp. oral taxon 380 str. F0488 | reverse complement strand
TAAGCCCCCGAACCCCCGAAGGGGGACAAGCTGGGAAAGGTGACAAACCTCCCCCTTTACACATACTCCGCTATAGCGGTGCACATACCCAGCTATTGCTGGCTATTTTCAAAGGGGGAATATAGCGACGGAAAAGGGAATTAGCAAATTAGAGAATTTGGAAATTAGCAAATTTGTAGGAGGAGTTTAGTGGGAGTGTGCGGGAGGAAAAAATATTATTATTTGGGTATATAACAGAAAAATAAGTGTATCTTTGCCTTTGGAATTTTATATCTGTAGCAAAATGCAACTTACTTGTATCATTGTAGACGATGAGCCTATGGCGCTCCAACTGCTAGAAAGTTATGTGGTAAAGACTCCTTTTCTGAGGTTAGTCGGCAAATTTAGCAATGCTATTGATGTATTGACGTTCTTATATGAAGGTAGTACGCCCGACCTTATCTATATGGATATCCAAATGCCTGAACTTACAGGGCTCCAGCTTTCTAAAAAGATACCCACCTCTACTAAAATTGTTTTTACTACGGCTTTTGACCAATACGCTATTGAGGGATATAAGGTAAACTCTATTGGATACTTATTGAAACCTTTTGATTATGCTGAGTTTTTGGAGACGGCTCAAAAGGCTTTGCAATTAAGCACACCTTCTGTTACTGAAAAATCGCTCGAAGTAGCGCAGGATTATATGTTTGTAAAGGCGGATTACAAGCAAATAAAGGTGATGTATAATGATATTTTGTATATAGAAAGTCTTAAAGATTACGTAAAAATATACCTCAACAGTCAGCCACAACCTATTATAACGCTGATGAGCTTGAAGAAATTAGAAGAGGAATTACCGGAAGAACGGTTCATGCGAGTGCATAGGTCGTTTATATTAGCTTTAGACAAAGTGAAAGTAGTGGAGCGCAACCAAATAGTATTTGGCAAACAGCGCATTACGATTGCTGAGAATTGTAGGGAGGCGTTTCTGAATAAAATAATGCCTAATGGTTAATTAAAAAAGTTGCTTGAAAAAATCAAGCAACTTTTTTAATTATTAGCCGTTAGTTGAATAAAGGTTTCTTCTAAGTCTTTATGCTTGTGATTAATTTGTAGTATTTTCAATCCGTTTTCTTTGGCAAAATCAAATACAGTGGGGCGCATATCTTCTGAGGTATCGAACTGTAACTGATATAGAAAATCATAGACATTATGCACTGATACTATGTTAGGCAAAGCGCGTAAGAGGCGTTCTTCGACACGAAAATCAAAAGCTACTTCTATAATTTGTTCTTTGTTTTGCAGTTCGGCCATTTTCTTATCTAACACGATGTTACCTTTATGCAATACAATCACACGGTCAGCCAAAGCTTGAATTTCTTGCATAATATGAGAAGATAGTAACACTGTTTTACGCTTACCTAACTCTTTGATAATATGGCGTATTTCTACCAGCTGATTGGGGTCGAGCCCTGTGGTAGGTTCATCGAGTATAAGAATTTCGGGGTCGTGAATAAGCGCAGAAGCCAAGCCTACACGCTGGCGATAGCCTTTGGAAAGCGCCTCTATTTTCTTATTACTTTCAGAAGAAAGCCCTGTAAGAGCAATTACCTCTTCAATCCTATCGGAGGGGACTTTGGGGTATAGTTCAGCCATAAAGCGCAGATATTCTCGCACGTACATTTCGGTATACAACGGATTGTGTTCAGGTAAATACCCTATTGTTCTCTGTGCTTCAATAGGATTTTTTAGTATATCAATGCCATTTACTGTTATTGTTCCATCAGTAGGGGTAAGCGCTCCTGTAATCATTTTCATAGTCGTAGATTTACCTGCTCCATTAGGTCCTAAAAAGCCGGTAATTTCACCTTTTTCAAGTTGAAAACTGATAGCATTGACAGCCACTTGCTGTCCGTATATTTTTGTTAGTTGTTGAACTTCTACAGACATCTTATTATATTTTGGGCTCAAAAGTACAAAATAATAAACAATTGGCAAGCGTAATAATTAAAAAAGGCTACCCAAATAGAGCTCTGGATAGCCTTCCTTCAGTATATTTAAAAACAAATAGAAGCTAAACTACAAAGGTTTTACAAGAGTTAAAAACCATTCTTTTACTTCGCCTTCCAAAAGGGGAGCGAGTTTTTCTTCACAGGTTTTGTGGTAGGCATTAAGCCATTTACGCTCTACATCGGTGAGGAGACTCACATTGATGCTTGAGGGCATAAACGGGCAAAGGGTGAGGGTCTCGAAATCGTAGAAGGAACCAAACTCGTTGGTAGCTACTTCACGCACCGTAATGAGGTTCTCGTGACGAATACCGTATTGGTTTTCGAGATATACCCCAGGTTCGTCGGAGCATACCATACCAGCTAATAACACTTGTGGGTTGAGGTCTTTGCGGATATTTTGAGGTCCTTCGTGTACGTTCATAAAGCTACCTACACCGTGACCTGTACCGTGACCATAGTCCTTATGGTTTTTCCAAAGTGCCATACGCGCATAAGCATCGAGTTGTACACCGCGAGTGCCTCTTGGGAATTGTACCATTGCGAGTTGTATCATTCCTTTGAGTACAAGGGTACTATCGTCAATAAACTGCTGACTTACTTTCCCTAATGGAATGGTACGAGTGATATCGGTAGTACCTTCAAGATACTGTCCACCAGAGTCTACCAAGATACTGCCCTCAGGATGTACCTCTTTACTGCCGTGTTCAGGAGCTGAATAGTGCACAATAGCGCCATTGCCTTGGTAACCAATGATACTGCCAAAACTTTCGCCTACGAAGTTCTTGCCCTCGGCACGGAAATCGCGTAGCTTCTTACCAATGCTGTATTCGGTCATTGGTTCTTTGCCTACTTGGTGGGTGAGCCAGTAGAGGAACTTCACTATTGCCACCCCATCGCGTACCATTACGGTGCGGAATCCTTCGAGTTCGGTAGCGTTCTTCACGGCTTTCATCAGGTTGCCTGGAGCAGGAGCTTGCACAAGTTTGTTGTCCTTTTGGAGGGCTTCGAATATTGCCTGATTGGTATTAGGGGCGAGGAGTATATTTTGTCCTTTTACGGTAGCCAAATAGTTGTAAAACTCATCATAAGGACGCACGCTTACTTTGGCTGTTGCCAAATGAGCTTCTACCTCAGGAGTGAGTTTAGCTTTTTCTACGAAAAGAGTAGCTTCTTTATCGGATAAGGCGATATAACCGAGGAATACAGGGTTGTAAGCCACATCACTACCGCGGAGGTTGAGCGTCCAAGCTACATCGTCTAAGGCGGTGATAAGGTGTAAGGTAGTGTGGTGGGTAGCCATTGCTTTGCGAATGGCTGTGAGTTTATCGGCTACGGTTTGTCCTGCCCATTTATCGGGGTGTACGAAAATGTGGTGAAGAGGGGCTTTTTCGCGGTTTGTCCAGATAAGGTCGATGAGTGGTTTATGCACCAATTTGATATTGTGAGCGGCTAAGGTAGCTTGTAGTTTTTCCCAAGCGATATGAGAGGTTGCCAAAGTGTTGAGAGCCACAGTAGCGCCAGCGGGAAGTACTGATACGAGCCAATCGGCATAATCGGGAGTGCCTTCTACACCGTCCTTGAAGAGGTCGATGCCAGAGCCTTTAAGCTCGATAGCCGATTGTACAAAGTAACGAGAGTCCGTCCACAAGCCGGCTTTATCTTTGGTAACGACTACAAAACCCGCAGAGCCTGTAAATCCAGAGAGCCAAGCGCGTTCGAGCCATTCTTTGGGTAGGTATTCACTAAGGTGAGGGTCGGCGCTGAATACCACAAAAGCGTCGATGTGGTTTTCTTGCATTTTAGAGCGCAAGAGGGATAATTTTTCGGGTGTATTCATTGTTTATAGTTTTTATTCTGGATAATTCAGATTTTTATCAGTGAGGTGGTGAAGAGTTTCTAAATATTTCTTAGCTTCATACTTCGCCATTGGGAGGTTATTGTTGTAGAAATTGCCACATTCTAAAGCCGATGCACCAGGAATGTCACCTTCAAAATTAGCGATATACTCAAAGAGTTCGGTAATCAAAGGGGCGATATCTTTAGAGGTATAGTCACCAGCTAGAATGAGGTAATTACCGGTCATACAGCCCATAGGCCCCCAATAGATAATCTTGTCTTTCCACTCGGGATTGTTGCGCAACCAAGTAGCGGCGAGGTGCTCGATAGTGTGTATTTCGGGGCTGCCGAGTACGGGCTCACGATAGGGGAGCTTCATACGGATATCGAAAGAGGTAAGCACTTCCTTGCCTACATAGTCTTTACGCGATACATAAATGCCACGCTCGAGTTTGAGGTGGTCGATACAAAAACTTGCTATTCTTTCCATTTTATTTAGCTAAGAGATAAGAGGTAAGAGATGATACCTTTACTTCTTGTTAATTGATATTTAGTTGAAATTCTTGAGTAAAATCGGAGTAGTCTTCTATTTTGAAAGCGCGAATATCTCTTACTGAAAGGCAAAACCATTTGATATTTTTTAGGTTTTGTATAGCACGAAAAAGGGTTCGCAAATCGCCTTCAGTAGCATAAGTACTCCCTTGTATCCAATAAAAATTATTTTGCTTAAGTACTTTTCTAATTTCAGCATAAGCGTTGTGATATGGATCTTTATAATGTTTCTTTAGCTCAGAAACTATTAAGTCAAAAGCTATAGCGTGCATAATTCTTCCTCTTCTACGGGTTTAAACATATCTTCTTTTTCAAAGAATAATTCGTCATTGTCCGTTTTTACTTCAATGACAATTCCTATAAAGGGATTTTGTTCTATTTCGGTAACGGTAGCTTCTACCCAATCGGGTTTTCCTGTGAGTTGAGGAGAAACCCACACGCGTTGTCCTATGTTAAATTTACTATCCATTTTGTTTAGGTAAGAGATAAGAGGTAAGAAATTATACCTTTTACATTTTAACTCTTGTTAATTGATATTTAGTTGAAATTCTTGAGTAAAGTTGTTTAGGAGTGTCTGAATTTTCGGAGAAGCTCGGAGAGTTTCTGAAAAAACTCTAACGTCTGATACCTAATAAACTACCCCGCAAAGGTATTAAACCTGTCATTAAAAAACAAATGTTTTAAGGAAATTGTTTTAAAGATCTATAATTCCACTAGTAGAGATATTACTCTTAATCACCATTTTCTTATGCGTTTTAGTCGTTTTAATAATACAAAAAGGACGACTAAGTGCCGAGGCATCTCCTGTTACTTTGCTTTCAGTGATGATTTCTATATAGTCATCATATTCTATAGCCGAGATTACCTCTATTTGCGATGGTGTCGAACCTTTGATGCCTCCCCAAATGAGTACCAACTGTTCAGTGTTGAAATTAATTTTAGGGAGTCTGGCTATTTTGTGTTCTATACCCCATTTTTTAGCAATCTCTTGTAATTCGGTTTCGCTATGAATAATTTCTTGCTGGTGAGTAACAGAAGCAGTAGAACCCGTATAGCTATTGAGTAGAGACGTAAAAACAAAAGCGTTATTATCATCGGAACTCTTGCTACAACTCATAACGAGGAACATACAGAAAAAGAAGTAAAAAGGTTTCATCGTTTTTCGAAAAGTAAGGATTCTTTAATGTTTTGAGTATCTTGATTGACTACTTTTAGCAAATTGTTTTTGAAAACACAAATACTCTTACCTGTGAGTATTTTTATCAACAACTCACCATCAGCGGTTTCAGCAGCGTTAGTGCTTCCTAAGCCTTTTTCAATTGATAACACACTGCTTTCAGCACTAAAAGAGTAATTTCCCCTAAGCAAATTAGTATGTGTTTTTCCTGTGAGAGTACCATCATTATTAAAAGTAATCACATAACAATCCGGACAATCGGCTACTGTAGGATCAGGCTTTCTACCATTTCCAGTTTCGTCGATCACAGCTATAAGTTTCCACGTGCCTTGTAAAGGATTGGAAGAACTATCATCGGAACTCTTGCTACAACTCATAACGAGGAGCATATAGAAGAAAAAATAAAAAGGTTTCATTGGGTAATACTGTTTTTGGTTTGACACCACAAAGGTACAACTTTTTTATTTATCATCAAAAATATGAAGTATATTCAGGTAAAAGATAAAAGTAAATAATATGATACAGAGATATGATTTTTAGAAGATAAAAACAAAAAAACATTGCCAAAGTTTGTGACTTTAGCAATGTTAAGCACGGGTGGAGGGATTCGAACCCCCATCAACGGTTTTGGAGACCGCTATTCTACCCTTGAACTACACCCGTATTTTAAAAAAGTTTTGAGTTTTTATGCTCAAAACTTTTTTGTATTAAATAATATTTAACCTAACCTTCTAAGCTAATTAGTCAAGAATTTCAGTTACTTGACCAGCACCTACGGTACGACCACCTTCGCGGATAGCGAAACGAAGACCTACGTTAAGAGCGATAGGTTGCAACAATTCTACTTCGATAGTTACGTTATCACCTGGCATAACCATATCAACACCTGGTTGCAAGTGGATAGTACCGGTTACGTCGGTTGTACGTACGTAGAATTGAGGACGGTAGTTGTTGTGGAATGGAGTGTGACGACCACCTTCTTCTTTAGAAAGGATATACACCTCAGCTTTGAATTTAGCGTGTGGAGTTACAGAACCTGGTTTACAGATTACCATACCACGTTTGATGTCTTTTTTGTCGATACCACGAAGCAACAAACCTACGTTGTCACCAGCTTCACCACGGTCGAGGATTTTGCGGAACATTTCAACCCCAGTAATAGTAGAGGTTAATTTATCAGCTCCCATACCGATGATTTCAACTGCTTCACCTGTTTTAGCTACACCAGTTTCGATACGACCAGTAGCAACGGTACCACGACCGGTGATAGTGAACACGTCTTCGATAGGCATCAAGAATGGTTTATCGATGTCACGAGTTGGAAGTTCGATCCATTTATCAACAGCGTCCATAAGGGCGAGTACAGTATCAACCCATTTTTTCTCACCGTTAAGAGCACCAAGAGCTGAACCTTGTATGATAGGAGTGTTATCGCCATCGTATTGGTAAGAGCTCAAAAGCTCGCGCATTTCGAGTTCTACGAGTTCCAACAATTCTGGGTCGTCTACCATATCTACTTTGTTCATAAACACAACGATACGAGGAATACCTACTTGGCGACCGAGGAGGATGTGCTCACGAGTTTGAGGCATAGGTCCGTCGGTAGCGGCAACTACGAGGATAGCACCGTCCATTTGGGCAGCACCTGTAATCATATTCTTTACGTAGTCGGCGTGGCCAGGACAGTCTACGTGTGCGTAGTGACGAGTAGCTGTTTGGTATTCTACGTGAGAGGTATTAATGGTAATACCACGTTCTTTTTCTTCGGGAGCGTTGTCGATTGAATCGAAGCTACGAACTTCTGAAAGACCAGCATCGGCTAATACTTTAGTAATAGCGGCTGTCAAAGTTGTTTTACCGTGATCCACGTGTCCAATAGTACCAATATTCAAGTGGGGTTTGGAACGATCAAATGTTTCTTTTGCCATTTTTAAATAAATTTTAAATCTTAGTTATATAAATGAGTGTTTGATGTGTGTACAAAATACGTGAGAGCTGATGACGAGATTTGAACTCGTGACCTCTTCCTTACCAAGGAAGTGCTCTACCCCTGAGCTACATCAGCATACAAAAAAAGAGCGGGAGACGAGGTTCGAACTCGCGACATTCAGCTTGGAAGGCTGACGCTCTACCAACTGAGCTACTCCCGCAAAAAAATAAAAATATGACAGTGGGGAGAACAGGATTCGAACCTGTGAAGGTAAAACCAGCAGATTTACAGTCTGCCCTCGTTGGCCGCTTGAGTATCTCCCCCGAATATTTGAACTATTAAAATATGTACTTTTTTTGAGCCGGCAGAGGGATTCGAACCCACGACCCCGAGATTACAAATCACGTGCTCTGGCCAACTGAGCTATGCCGGCGTCTATCTTTTTACAGAGCGCAAAAGTATAACATTTTTTTTTATTGACAAAATTTTTAGCACTTTTTTTACGAAAATATTTTAACTGTAAATACAAACATTTGAATATCAGATGTGTTTTCTGAATAATATGTTTTAACTTTATTGCTGTTTTTTTAGCTTACGTGAATAATTGGCAAATTAGGGTTTGGCAAAGCTTTGTGATGTAAAAGTAAACAAAAATACGATACGAACCACACGAGCAGGTGTGGGGCATACGGACAAGTAATAAGGTTTAAATGGGGGATAAGTAGGGTTATAGTGGCTCTACAGTGGCTCTACAGTGGCTC
>NZ_KB291202.1:51911-58350 GCF_000318255.2 Capnocytophaga sp. oral taxon 380 str. F0488 | reverse complement strand
TGGGTCTACAGTGGGTCTACAGTGGGTCAAGAATGAAGTAAAGACAAATAAAAGGTGAAGAATGAATGAAGAAAACTTCTATGATTGATACATAGGTGAGGTACGTTTACTGAAGGAATCAAGGGGAGTTGTAGAAGGGAAGCTTATGCGTAAGAATGTTTTAGTTAATTTGAGCTAACATAAGTCATTAAAATTGCTCTAATACTTGTATGCGTTTGCGAATAGGTGGGTGGGTGGCGAACATTGCAAAAAAGCCTTCGGCTTTATAGTCGATGAAGAGTTCTTTTACTTCGTCGTTATCCACACCTTCGATGGTGGAGTGCCCTGAGATTTTCTTTAAGGCATTGGCTAATGCCAAAGACTTATGGGTCATTTCAACAGCTCCTGCATCAGCCATATATTCGCGACTGCGAGAAAGTGCCAACTTAAAGAGTATTGAAAAGAAATAGACAACCCCTGCTACCAATAAGACTACCAGCACAACAGCTCCTCCCCCACCCTTTTCGTTTCGCCTGTTGCGTGAAGAATACAACTGACTATTGAGCATCGTGCGGAAAGCGATATTGGCAATCGTGGCAAAAATACCTACAAACACAATGGTAATAATAAGCAAACGGACATCACGGTTGCGGATATGGGTAAGTTCGTGAGCTATCACCCCTTCGAGTTCATCGTCGTTAAGCGTGTTAATAATACCACGTGTGAGGGTGACGGCAAAGGTTTTTTGGTTGATACCAGAAGCAAAAGCATTGAGCGCATCGCTTTCTATAATATAGAGCTTAGGCATAGGCATTCCGACACTCATACAAAGGTTCTCGGTGAGATTATACACCCGCATATTCTCACGGCGTTCTAAGGGACGAGAGTGGGTGGCGGTTTGTATCATTTGGGTATTGAAGAAGTAGGAGATTACAAACCATATAGCTACCCCTATCAGCACCACAGGGACTACTGAAAGGAATTGAGCATTTACAGCCTCTATATCTTGGTCGTTAAGCATATACAATACCGCATAGGTTCCCGCAAGGATTAGCAAGGGGAAGGCTAATAAATACAGAACAGACTTGGTGTTATTTCGTGCGATTTGTTGTCGGATACCAAGATATTGCATAATTTAGGTTTTTATTATTACCAATTTTTCTTTACTTGCAAGGATAGGAGTGGCAAAGATATTAGTTTTATATGAAAATACCAAACAATGTTCAAAAAACAAATAAAGGAGACGCTATAAAACATCTCCTTTATATATCTTCTATGCATTCGATTAGCTAAACGAAATCTCTGGAGCTTTATCCAACTGCTGGCGTTGTTCTGTACCCAAATCGAAGAAGGGTTGTGGAGTCATTTTCTTGAAACCTGCTACGATGTTAGTAGGTATCGATTGGATAGCGGTATTCAGCTCTTTGGTAGTAGAGTTGAAGAAGCGACGCACTGACGCCAATTTATTTTCTATATCGGCAATTTCTTGTTGGAGGTGCATAAAGTTAGTATTCGCTTTCAAATCAGGATAAGCTTCTACTTGGATATTGAAAGCGCCCATTGCAGAAGAGAGTTCTTTCTCAGCTGCAATCTTATCGTTTATATCAGTAGCGCTCATAGCACGACTGCGCGCTTGAGTGATTTTGGTAAGCACATCGGACTCGTGAGTCATATAGCCTTTTACGGCTGCTACGAGTTGAGGAATAAGGTCGTGACGTTGCTTGAGTTGCACATCGATATCAGCAAAGGCGTTCTCACGATTATTGGCTAATGCTACCAATTTATTATTGGCACTAATGTACCAAAATACTACAATCACTATGATTGCGATGGTTATTATAAGTCCCATATCTAATTAATAAATGTTTTTTTAGTGGATTTTATTTTTACTACTCGAGTTAAATCACTCCAGTCCTCAATTCTGAATACTCTTATATCTCTAACAGCATTAGCAAACCATTCAATATAAGCAAGGGCATCTATGGCTAACATTAAATTCCCCATATCCTTATTATCGGTTACATAGGTACTCCCTTGTATTCTGTAAAAGTTATATTTTTCAAGTTCTGAAGCTATCTCATAATAAGCATTATTATATGGTTTCCCATAATGCTTTTCTAAAGATGATATATTCATATCAAAAGCTATAGCATACATAACCTAAGATTTAGAGGCTTTAAAGTAATCTTTTACGCCGAAGAAGATACGTCCTTGATTATCTTTGATAGCTATTTCATCTCCTATAAACGGATTTTTAAAGATTTTAATAACAGTACCTGTTATCCAATCTTTTAACATAGTTAAATCAGGTGATACTTCTACAATATCACCTACTTTAAAAGGGCTCTTTGAGATTTCTTTTTTCATATAATTTAGCATTTATTTCTCATTTATCACCGCAAAAACTATGCCTCCAATGAGGAATTGGATAATTAAAGTCTTTTTTTAGCTTGGTTTTATCTAACACTGAGTAGGCAGGGCGCGTTACTTTGCTTGGAAACTCATCGGAACGACAGGGTAATACTTTACAATCATTACCCGATTGCGCTACAATAGTTACTGCAAAGTCATACCACGAGCAAACCCCTTCGTTAGAGAAGTGATATACCTCACGTTTGCCTTTATACCAAAGGTTTTCGACTGCTTGCACAATAAAATCGGCTAAATCAGAAGCGTTGGTAGGGGAGCCTACTTGGTCGAATACTACTTTTAGTTCAGTACGTTCGGCACTGAGGCGCTGAATAGTCTTTACAAAGTTATGACCGAAACGCAATGAGTACAACCACGCTGTACGGATAATGAGATGTTCAATACCTGCTTGTTGTATTGCTTGTTCGCCTGCTAATTTAGTACGCCCATAGACCCCAAGAGGTGTGGTTGGGTCGGTTTCGGTATAAGGAGTGTTTTTACTTCCTCCGAATACATAATCGGTGGAAATATGAATAAGAGGCAAGTTGTGTTCTTTACAAACAGTTGCTAAATTCTCGACAGCTGTATGGTTGATAAGAGTTGCGAGAGCTGAGTCATCTTCGGCTTTATCTACATTAGTATAAGCTGCACAATTGACAATGACATCAATATTATTGAGTTGCACAAAAGCACGAATAGCTTGGACATCACAGATGTCCAAGCTATTTATATCCGTGAAATAGTAGCAACTTTTCTTGTGAGGATTAGCCTGAATTTCAGAACCTAATTGCCCACTACCTCCAGTTACTAAAACATTCATTTACTATTAGCTAACAGCGTAAGCGTTACTATCTACCTCTACGCTTTGTTTATCGCGAAAGCTATTATATAATCTGTTTACGTCTGCTTTATACTTATCGGGCACATTATTGCCATAAGTTCTGTTAAGCTCTATAAACTTTTGTTTTAAATCAGGAGTAATTGCAGTGTTGAAATTCTCCATATACAAAATGTGTTCTACTAATTTTACAAATTCTTCCATAGTTCTATAAATGTTTAATCATTGTTTGACGAGGCAAAAGTACGAATAAATTTATTATTGACAAAAAAATAGTTATCAATTTAAATTAACAGGTTATTAACAGAGTTATCAACAGGAGGAATTTAGGTAAAAGATAAAAGGTAAAAGGTAAAAGGTAAAATTAGTAAAAATAAAAGATTTTTTGAAGAGCAAAGGTAAGGTGAAGAAAATTAGAGAATGAGAAAATTAGAAAATTAGGGAATGTGGGAATTAGCAAATTAGAAAAATTATTGGAGTTTATAGTATTTTTATTATCTTTGCGCTCTGTAAAACATCATTAAAACATTCATAAAAAAACATTTATCATTATGGGAATTTTTGACAAACGCGAGAACTACAAACCTTTTGAATATCCTGAGGTTATGGAGTTTGTGAACGCTATGCACAAATCGTTTTGGGTACACTCAGAAGTGGAGTTTACTGCCGATATTCAGGATTTTAAATCGGAGTTAACACCTGTAGAAAAAGAGGCAGTGAAACGCGCTCTATTAGGTATCGCCCAAGTGGAAGTATCGGTAAAGACTTTCTGGGGAGACCTCTACGACCTCTTCCCTAAACCTGAATTCAACGGATTAGGGGCTACTTTTGCCGAATGTGAGTTCCGCCACAGCGAGGCTTATGCACGCCTATTGGAGGTTTTGGGCTACAACAACGAGTTTGAAAACTTATTGGAGGTACCTGTTTTTAAAGAACGCAGTAATGTATTAAAAGAATACTTGGCTAAAAATCGTGAGAACGCTATGGAGCGGATTCTGTTTTTCACATTGATTATTGAGAATGCTTCGTTGTTCAGTCAGTTTGCTACTATTCTTTCATTTACGCGTTTTAAAGGGTTCTTGAAAAACGTAGCGAATATTATCGCGTGGACATCAGTAGACGAACAGTTACACGCCAATGCAGGTATTTATATTCTCAAAAAGATATTTGAAGAAAATCCAGAAATGAAAGCTAAAGCCGAAGAAGATGCGACTACTTTTATCCGTAGTTATATCACTTTGGAAGACAAGATGCTAGACTGGATTTTTGAACAAGGTGAATTGGAGTTCTTTAGCAAAAAAGACTTGTCGAACTATATGCGTTATCGTTTGGACGACTCGCTTACACAATTGGGATTAGGAAAGCCTTTTGGAATTTCGGGAGAGGAAGCTAAACCGATGATGTGGTTTGAGGAGGAAGTGTTCAGCAATGAGCTTGACGATTTCTTTGCCAAACGCCCTACTGCTTATACTAAACACGACAAGAGTATTAGCGAAAACGATTTGTTTTAGATAAAAAAAGAGGTAAGAAGTAAGTTTCTTACCTCTTTTTTTTACTTGAATGCCAAAGGTCTATCGGTAGAAAAAACTTGTATGCCTTTCTTTGCCCACTCGGTATATAGGTGGTCGCCTTTGGTAGCAGCACGCTTATCTAAGTTACCTAATGTACCTAATATGGCAGGTATTTTTAGTTGGTTTAAACGCTCGTACAGCTGATCAGGAGCTAAACGAATACCGGTGAAAGCCAACAACTTCTGTTTAGGAATACCTGTTTGCAAAATACGGTTCAGTTCGTCTTCATTGCGGGCGCTCACCGAAAGGAGCATCTCAGGAGCTACCTTATGCAAGGCTTCGGCTTGTGCAGTATTATAACTGATAAGCACCACTTGCGCTTCCATCTTCTCTTCGCGCACTAAATCTACCACTTTTTGATAAGAAATACCCTTTTTAAAATCTAACATTAAGTACCCCTTATTGGTTTTACACCACGAAAGTACGTCTTTTAAAAACGGAATCTGAAAGGCAGTTACATTGCCGAACTCGTCTTTGAGTTTTTCAGCGCGCAACTGTGCGGTAGTAAGGGCTGATACGACTCCTTGACCTGTGGCGGTACGTCCTAACTTATCGTCGTGCATCAGGAGCAAATCGCCGTCGGCACTCTCGAAGATATCTATCTCAAAGCTGTGTATTCCTTTCTTGGAAAGGTATTGAATGCTTTCCAAACAGTTTTCGGGATAGCCTTTAAGTTGCTCTCCTCCCCCACCCCGATGAGCAGAAACAATGGGTTTGGAGGTGAAATACATTTGGTTAGTAATCTCCTCTTGGGGGATTATCTGTCCGGTTGAGGGGCTTTTGCAAGCCATTGCGAGGCACAAAAGCGATAAAGTGATGATATATTTCTTCATTAAAAACATATTTTTTTTGCAAAGATAAAGAAAATATAGAAATGAGAAAATGAGAGAATGAGAAAATGAGAAAAGTGCGAGGCCTTAGGCCTTAGTCCATAGGCACTAGGAATGCGACGAAAAAGTGACAAGAAAATTAGAGAATTAGGAAATTTGGAAATGAGAAAATGAGAGAATGAGGAGGAGGCTACAAGAATCGCACTAGCGGAGGGTTTGTTAGTTTATTCAACTTTGGCAAAGTTTGAGATGAAAAAGCGATGTGTTGGTGACTGTTAGGAGTATTCGGAAGGAAACAGAAAAGTTCGGAAGAGAGTTGAGAGGGGTTTTGGTAAAAAAAGGCTATGAGAGGGTGGGGTTAGCTTATAGAGAGCTTATAGGAAGCTTATACGAATCTTGGAAGATTGGTATAGAAAGGGTGTGGGAGGGAGGGTTTTTGATGAAAAAAGGCTATTAGATGGGTTAGCTTATAGAGAGCTTATAGGAAGCGGGTGGGGTTAGCTTATAGAGAGCTTATAGGAAGCTTATACGAATCTTGGAAGATTGGTATAGAAAGGGTGTGGGAGGGAGGGTTTTTGATGAAAAAAGGCTATTAGATGGGGGTTTTTGATAAAAAAAGGCTGTGAGGAGGGTGGAGTCTTAGCTTATAGGGAGCTTATAGGAAGCTTATACGAATCTTGGAAGATTGGTATAGAAAGGGTGTGAATCTTGGACGATTGGTATAGAAAGGGTGTATAAAAAGTTGATTCATAATATGATACAACGAGTATAAAAATGGTAAAAATGGGGTTTCGAGGCGAAAGAAAGAGAAA
>NZ_KB291202.1:25706-51891 GCF_000318255.2 Capnocytophaga sp. oral taxon 380 str. F0488 | reverse complement strand
GTAAATTAGAAAATTGGGAAATTAGCAAATTTGTGGAAGGAGTTTAGTGGGAGTGTAGTGGCGGAAAAGCGGAGGAAAAGCGATTGAAAAATAGCATTTTGTTATATCGAACTGACATAAATTCAAAAAAATATTCGTATCTTTGCCGTTCATAAACTCTCAACTAAAAAAGTGGAAAATATACAAGCTATAAAACAACGATTTAGCATTATTGGCAACGACCCTAAGCTAAATCGCGCTATCGAAAAAGCTATACAAGTAGCCCCTACTGACATTTCGGTACTCATCACCGGAGAAAGTGGGGTGGGAAAAGAGGTTATACCGCGCATCATTCACTCGCTGTCCCTACGCAAACACGGCAAATACATAGCCGTTAACTGCGGAGCAATCCCCGAAGGGACTATCGATTCGGAACTTTTTGGTCACGAAAAAGGCGCTTTTACGGGAGCTACCGCTACCCGTAGTGGGTATTTTGAGGAAGCCGATGGCGGGACTATCTTCTTAGACGAGGTAGGTGAATTGCCACTCACTACCCAAGTGCGCCTCTTGCGGGTGCTCGAGAACGGCGAGTTCATAAAAGTAGGTTCATCGGTAGTGCAGAAGACAAATGTACGCATTGTGGCAGCTACCAATGTGCAAATGCAAGAAGCTATTAAAAAAGGACGTTTTCGCGAAGACCTTTACTACCGACTCAGCACAGTAGAGATACATTTGCCTCCTTTGCGCGAACGCAAAGACGATATCCACTTGCTTTTCCGCAAGTTTGCTTCGGATTTTGCTGAGAAATACAAAATGCCTCCTGTGAAGCTCAGCGAAGATGCGGTACATCTGCTCACGAACTACCGTTGGAGCGGGAATATCCGTCAGTTGCGCAATGTAGCCGAGCAGATTTCGGTACTTGAACAGCGCAGGGATATTACAGCGAGTATTTTGCGCACCTACTTACCTGATGAGGGTAGCAATCTACCACAGGTTGTACCTCAGCAAGCGCGCCAGGATAGTGATTTTAGCAACGAACGCGAATTGCTTTACAAGGTGCTTTTCGATATGAAATCTGACCTCAACGACTTGAAAAAGCTTACCCTTGAACTGCTACAACACGGCAATTCAGCCCAAGTACAACAGGACAACGAGGGACTTATTCACCGCATCTACGGCAATGATTCGCACAAGAATGAGGCGAGCTCTCCGGCTTATTCTATCATTCCTGTACCTCCTACCGAGAAGGAAATCCTATCTCACGAAGAGGTGTACGACTATGAGGAAGCTGCGGAAGAAGAGCGTTTTTCACTTCAAGAGCAAGAGCGCGAGATGATACGCAAGTCGTTAGAACACAACGGTGGCAAGCGCAAGGAAACCGCCAAAGCCTTGGGGATTTCGGAGCGGACGCTATATCGCAAACTAAAACAGTATAATATGATTTAGGCACTAAGCTTTGGGGCATAAGCCTCAGGCAATAGGAGGTCAGAGGAGAGAACTTTCTGCTCAGCCGGAAGAGGCGGAGTTTTGGGAAAGGATTGTTAATTATTAATTGTGAATTGTTAATTATTTAGATGAAATCATATAAAATAGGCATTATTGGGCTGGGTTATGTGGGGTTCCCCTTAGCTTGTCTGTTTGCCAAAAAATATCCCACAGTGGGTTACGACCCCTATACGGCGCGAGTGGAAAGCCTCAACGCGGGTATTGACACTACGGGCGAAATCGGTAGTGAAACCCTTAAAGAGCGATTGGCTACCCACCTTATTTGCACTGCGAACCCTGAGGACGCTAAGGATTGCAATGTGTACATAGTGGCAGTACCTACACCTATCGACCTCTATCAGCAACCTGACCTTACCGCTTTGCGCGAGGCGAGCCAAACAGTAGGCGCATTGCTAAAAAAAGGAGATATAGTGATTTATGAATCGACGGTTTACCCAGGAGTGACGGAAGAGGTGTGTGTGCCTATCTTGGAAAGCGCGTCGGGGCTTGCATACAACCGCGATTTCTTTGTGGGTTACTCGCCCGAGCGCATTAACCCTGGTGATAAGCACCATACCGTGGAGACTATCTGCAAGATTACCTCAGGCTCTACCCCTGAGGTAGCACAGGAAATAGATACGCTCTACAATTCAGTGCTGAGGGAAGGCACTTACCTTGCCCCGTCTATAAAAGTAGCCGAAGCCGCCAAAGTGATAGAGAACGCTCAGCGTGATGTGAATATCGCCTTTATGAATGAGATAGCGAAGATATTCAATATTTTAGAGATTGACACTAATGCGGTGATAGATGCAGCGAGTAGCAAGTGGAACTTCTTGCCCTTCCGCCCTGGTTTGGTAGGCGGACACTGTATAGGGGTAGACCCTTACTACCTCATACAAAAAGCTAAACTGCACGGCGTATCGCCACGCTTAATGATGGAAGCCCGAAAGACGAACGACTCGATGGGAGGCTATATCGCCTATCAGATTATCAACCGCTTGTGTTTACAAGGTATGCCTGTGAAGGACAGCCGAATCCTACTCTTAGGTTTTACATTCAAAGAAAACTGCCCCGACACTCGCAATACGAAAGTAGTAGACATCTACCGTACCCTTGAAAATTTTACTAACAATATTACAGTGTACGACCCTTGGGCAGACCCTAAGCGGGCTCTTGAAGAGTACGGTATTGAGGTAGCTATTAAACTACAAAAGCTCCCTACCCACAACGATGTAGTGGTGCTTTGCGTGGCGCACCAAGAATTTCTGCAAATGAATATAGAAAATTACTTAAAAGAAGATGGTATCGTTTACGACGTAAAGGGGAAGTTAAAAGTGAAGAAGAATGTGTTTAGGTTATAAAAGTTGTATAGTAAAAAACTTTTTCCTACCTTTGTCGCCTAAAATATTCACATACAATGAAGAAAATATACTTGCTAATGCTTTGTGCTTTTCCGTTTTTGGCAAAGGCACAATACACTGAAATTATTAACTCAAACCTCCCAGGTAATTCACAAAGTGCTTACGCAGTAGGGGCGAGAGTATTACAATTTGAAGGAGGTTTATGGTACGAGCACAACCACCACAAAGAGACAGGCACTTCTATGGATTTTACTGGAATGAACTATGCAGTGCGTTATGGTTTTTATAAAGAAGAATTGGAAGTGATGCTCAATGGTACTCTTGCTTATGACCGTACAATTGCATCTAATGGTACGACTTCGCACTTTGGTTTTGTGAACAATACTATCGGGGCTAAGTATTTGCTCTTTAAACCTGCTTTTTTAGATGAAGAGCCGAGTATTTACAGTTGGAAGGCTAATAACTCTTTTAGATGGCGCAATCTCACACCTTCTATATCTCTTTATGCAGGGGTGAATTTCTTACCAAACAAGCGATATTACTACGAGTCAATACCAGCACTCTCTCCTAAAATAGCAGCTATCTTTCAAGCAGAACCTATCCCCCGTGTGGTGTTGGTAGCAAACGGTATCATTGATAGGTTCTTAAGCGGTAAAAACACCGAATACAGCTATTTGTTCACCGTTACTCATAACTTAGACAATGGTTGGTTTAGTATCTTTGCAGAGCATCAAGGTATTCACAGCCAGCATTACAACGACCAGATTACGCGTCTTGGCGTTGCCTTCTTGCTTTCCGATAAAATACAACTCAATGCCGATATGGGCTTTGGCTGGAAAGATACCCCACAACGCTATATGGGATTGTTCGGGGCTTCTTATCGCATCGATAACCACAACAGCTATATCAAGAAGGTATTGAGTGAAACAATAGAAACCACCAAAATACAACACAAGAAAAAACCTAAAAGAAACAGACGTAATGCCATTGATCCTGATTAAAGAACTCACCACTAAAAAGGAACTTACCGAGTTTGTGAAGTTCCCTTTGTCTTTATACAAAAACAACCCTTATTGGGTGCCACCTCTCATCAGCGACGAGGTAGCCTCTTTTGACAAAACCAAGAACCCTGTATTCGACAATGCCGAAGCCTTCTTTTACGGAGCTTACAATGAGAAAGGTAAAATGGTAGGGCGCGTAGTAGCTATTATTAATCAGCACGACCTTAAACAGAACATAAAGAAAGTGCGGTTTGGTTGGCTGGATATGGTAGACGACATTCAAGTAACACAAGTTCTTTTGGATAAGGTAGCTGAAAAAGCTCGTGAGTATCAACTGGAGTATATGGAAGGCCCGATAGGTTTTTCGAATATGGACAAAGTGGGATTGCTTACTGAAGGTTACGACCACCTCTCGAATATGATGACGTGGTATAACTATCCTTATTATAATCGACACTTAGAGCAATTAGGCTTTACTAAAGAAAAAGGTTTTGTAGAGATGGAATTTTTAGTAAAGAACTCTAAACCTGAGCTCTTTAAGAAAACTGCTGAAGCCATAAAAAAGCGCTATGGGGTAAAGTTCATCGATACGCCTACTACTAAAGAAGTGCTCAAACACGTAGATGCAATGTTTGACCTTTACAACGAAACTTATTCTAAGTTAGCCTCCTACGTGCCTATAAGCGAACGTCAGCGCGAGTATTTCAAACAAAAGTATATCCCTTTTATCAATCCTGAGTATGTACGTTTTATTGAAGATAAGGACGGTAAACTGATATGTTTTGCCATTGTGATGCCTTCGTTCTCTAAAGCATTACAAAAGGCAAAAGGCAAACTCTTCCCTTGGGGTTGGTGGTATTTATTACAATCGAAACGACATCACGATACGGTGGAGTTCTACCTTATTGGGGTAGCCCCCGAATACCAAAGTAAGGGTATTCCCGCCTTGTTGTTCGACTATTATTATGATATATTCACCCGCAATGGGGTTACTCATTGCGTGATTACTCCTGAACTCGAAGAAAATATTGCTATTCAACAACTCTGGAAGAGTTTTGACCCCGTTATTTTTGCTCGCCGTGCTACCTTTAAAAAACAGGTAAGAGATTAAATGTAAAATGAATTATCTTCTCCCTTTTCTGGCAGTAGTATTAGGCTACTCATTCGTTACCCTTTTTAAACCTGCCCAACAGCAATACACCAAACTACTACTCTCTTTCAGTGGTGCTTACCTATTAGCACTCACTGTATTCGTGCTGATACCCGAAGTATATCACTCTCACGATGAGCATACACACGGTTTTAAATACATAGGGCTATTTGTGATAGTAGGAGTACTCTTGCAAATTGTCTTAGAGTTCTTTTCGCACGGAGCCGAACACGGTCACACCCAGCACCCACACCCACACCAACATAGTACTTTCCCGCTCTCACTGTTTATCAGTCTTAGTATTCACTCGATTTTAGAAGGTTTCCCGCTTTCTCACGGGCATAATCACGACCTTGTGTATGGTATATTCGTACACAAACTGCCTGTGGCTATTGTGCTTACCACCTTTTTTGTGAATTCAGGAGTGAACAAGTGGAAGACAGCACTGTTTTTACTCTTCTTTGCCCTAATGACGCCATTAGGCACTTTTTTAAGCAACACAGTACCAAGCCTTATCAATTACCACACGGAGCTTTCGGCTATTGTAATAGGTATTTTCTTGCATATTTCTACCGTTATCTTATTTGAAAACTCCGAAGGACATCGCTTTAACCTATTAAAGTTTTTAAGTGTTTGTGTGGGATTTGTGGTAGCGTATCTTACTTAGTAAATTGACCAATTAACAGATTAACCAATGAAGACAATAAAAAAAATCTTATGCATTAGTGTTTTATGGGTAGTTGCTTGCCAACTTCCTCATAAAGAGGTTGCCTTTACCGAGAGTGACCTTAATGTTATTCCGCAACCTGAATCGGTGGTGCTAGGTAAGGGTAGTTTTCGGTTTACTAAGGAAACTGTTTTTGTGATTGACCCTGCTTTGATGCCAGCTCGGCGTTCTTTTCTCGAACAATTTGAGAAGGCTTCTGGATTTAGGTTTTCTGTACAAAAAGTAGCTCTCTTGACTAATTATGTAGTGATTGACACTGATACATCTCTTCCTAAAGAAGGTTACACTCTCACTGTAAATCCTAAAGAAATTATCATTAAGGCAGGTGGTTACAACGGGGCACTTTACGCCCTCGAAACGCTGCGTCAACTACTGCCTAAAGAGTTTGAAAGCACTACACCAGTGAAGACTGATTGGGCGGTGCCCGCAGTTACCATCACTGATGCCCCTCAGTACGCTTGGCGCGGATTAATGCTGGACGTTTCTCGCCATTTTTTCCCCAAAGAATATATACTGAAAACCCTCGACCGTATGGCAATGCTCAAGCTCAATACCTTCCACTTCCACTTAGTAGACAATGAAGGTTGGCGCATCGAAATTAAAAAGTATCCTAAACTTACCGAAATAGGTGCGTGGCGTGTAGACCAAGAAGATAAACTATGGAATGAGCGCACTCCTAATTCCGCCAACGCCTTTGCCAATCCTGCAACAGCTCCTAAAAAATACGGGGGTTTCTATACCCAAGAAGATATTAAAGAGATTGTAGCCTACGCCTCTGCACGTGGCATTACGGTAATCCCCGAAATAGAAATGCCTGCCCACGCAATGAGTGCCATAGCGGCTTACCCCAAACTGTCTTGTCACAAACGCCCCATAGGAGTACCCTCAGGCGCGGTGTGGCCTATCACCGATATTTATTGTGCGGGGCAAGAAGAAACTTTCACTTTCTTGGAAGATGTACTTACCGAAGTGATGGAGCTTTTCCCCAGTAAATACATTCACGTAGGTGGCGACGAAGCCACTCACACCGAATGGAAAAAGTGCCTCAAATGCCAAGCACGTATGAAAGACCACCATTTAAAAGATGTGCACCAATTACAGAGTTATTTTATCAAACGTATAAATGATTTCTTACTATCCAAAGGGCGCACTTTGGTAGGTTGGGACGAAATAATGGACGGGAGTTTAGCTAACAATGCAGTGGTGATGAATTGGCGCGGTATCGAGGTAGGTAAAAAAGCCCTCGAACAAGGTAACCCTGTTGTCCTCACTAGCGATTGCTATATAGACAACTATCAAGGTCTTCCCGATTATGAGCCTCAAGCCAATGGCGGTTACTTACCGCTCAAAACCCTTTACCATTACAGTCTTGAAAAAGAAAACCTCAGCCCAGCGCTACAAAAAAATATTTTGGGTACGCAAGCCAACTTATGGGCAGAACACGTGGGTAGCACTGAACATTCGGAATATATGCTCTTTCCGCGATTGTTGGCGCTTGCTGAAATCAGTTGGACAACCGATAACTTGAAGAATTGGGACAACTTTATAAATCGCACTCAAGCCTTTATGAAGCGTTTGGACGTGATGAAGGTGAACTATGCCCGCTCTATGTACCAAGTAGTCCCTACCGTTGAAAACCAAAAGGGGAATATCTTTCTAAAATTAGACTGTGAAGTCCCAAACGCCGACATTCGCTATGCTTTGGGAGATACTCCTATGGAGAAAGCTACGAAATACCACCAGCCTATTGCACTGAATAGAAGCACGACCTTTAAAGCTACTGTTTTCAGTGGAAAGGCGACCAACACCATTACCACTGGCGAGGTAACATTCCACAAAGCGATAGATAAGAAAGTAAGTTACAGTCCACTTTATCACAAAAGTTACCAAGGGCAAGGAGAAGCGACGCTCACCAATGTCATTCGCGGTACCAAAAACTTTCACGATGGGCAATGGCTCGGTTGGTTAGGCGACGATGTAACCCTTACCCTCGATTTGGAGCAAGCTACCGAGGTAAGAGAAGTGCGTATAGGCGCAATGGATGCCCAAGCATCTGGTATTTACTTTCCCGTAAAATTTATGGTATCCCTTTCAAACGACGGTAAAAACTACCGTGAAGTAGCGACTCACAATGAGCCTTGTGTAGTGAGAGGAAAGTCCTCTTTAAAAGATTTTGTGTTGAAGTTTAGTCCAACGGAAGCACGCTATATCAAGCTCACTCTCAAAAACGTAAAAACACCCCCAAAAGGAGGTGATGCTTGGCTTTTTATAGATGAAATTTTGGTATTTTAGAAAAATAATGTACCTTTGTTGCGTTTTAAAACCACAAATTGATAATTATTAATTGTAAATTGTTAATTGACATATGGATTCAGTAAAAAATTATATCAATGAAAACAAAGACCGCTTTATTGCGGAACTGATAGAACTGCTCAAAATGCCTTCTATTAGTGCTGATGCTGCCTATTCTCAGGATGTGCTCAACACCGCCGATGCCGTAAAAAACGCCTTAGAAAAGGCTGGTTGCGACAAGGTGGAAATATGTGAAACCCCTGGCTACCCTATCGTCTATGGCGAAAAAACTATCGACCCTGCCCTACCTACCGTATTGGTATATGGACACTACGATGTACAACCCGCCGACCCTATTGAGCTTTGGGAATCCGACCCCTTTGAGCCTATGATTAAAAAAACCGATATCCACCCCGATGGCGCTATCTTCGCTCGTGGGGCTTGTGACGACAAGGGACAAATGTTTATGCACGTGAAAGCCCTTGAATATATGGTGAAAAACAACGTGCTCCCTTGCAATGTGAAGTTTATGATTGAAGGCGAGGAAGAAATAGGCTCAGGAAGCCTTAGTTGGTTTGTAAAAAACAACCACGAAAAACTCAAAAACGATATTATTCTCATTTCCGATACCAGTATGCTGGCTAACGACACCCCTTCTATCACTACGGGCTTACGCGGACTTAGCTATGTGGAAGTGGAAGTTACTAGTGCTAACCGCGATTTGCACTCTGGCTTATATGGTGGTGCCGTAGCGAACCCTATCAACGTGCTTACTAAAATGATTGCTTCTTTGCACGACGAGAACAACCGCATTACCATTCCGCATTTCTACGATAAAGTAGAAGAGCTCTCACAAGCTGAACGAGATGAAATGGCAAAAGCACCTTTCTCACTCGAAGCCTACAAAAAAGCCTTAGATATTGATGAAGTATATGGCGAAAAAGGCTATACCACTACCGAGCGCGCCTCTATACGTCCTACCCTTGATGTAAATGGTATCTGGGGAGGCTATACCGGACAAGGAGCTAAAACGGTTATCCCAAGTAAGGCTTATGCCAAAATATCAATGCGCTTGGTGCCTAACCAAGACAACCACGAAATTACCGAGCTCTTCACCAAACACTTTGAGAGTATCGCACCAGCAGGTGTGCGCGTGAAAGTAACTCCGCACCACGGCGGACAAGGCTATGTAACCCCTACCGATACGCCTGCTTACCAAGCAGCAGTAAAAGCCTGCCAAGCGAGCTTCGGGAAAGAGCCTATACCTGTGCGTTCAGGTGGTAGTATCCCTATTGTAGCCCTTTTTGAAGAAGAATTAGGTAGCAAATCTATTCTCTTAGGCTTTGGTTTAGATAGCGATGCTATCCACTCGCCTAACGAACACTATGGTATTTTCAACTTCCTAAAAGGTATTGAAACCATTCCGTGGTTCTATCACTACTTTGTAAACAAGTAATACAAGTTACATAAATAATAATAAAGACTTTATCAATACTCGTAGCACGAGAGGCTATTAAATTTTTGGTAAAGTCTTTTTATATTATTATTGAAAATAAACGACTTAGCAATACAGCTAAAAAATATTAAATATTTTTCTGCTTAAAAATTTGCAGGTTTCAAAAATAGTTGTACCTTTGCACCGCAATTAAGGAAAACATAAGTAGAAAATATTCCTCCTTAGCTCAGTTGGTTAGAGCATCTGACTGTTAATCAGAGGGTCACTGGTTCAAGTCCAGTAGGGGGAGCAACAAAAAAAGCACTTACATTATGTAAGTGCTTTTTTATTTTATCTTCTTACAAAGCCCATTCTTTAGCTCGGTTGTGGGCATCCCACATTCTTTCATACAATTCACTTTTTTGTAATAACTGACTATGAGTGCTTATAGCACTAATTTCATCTTTCTAAAATACAATAATCTGGTGGGTTATCTGGTGTGAAGATTAGTTAGAGTTTTTGGAGAGGGAATAGAGATTAAGGCACTACGAAAGGAAACGGAGAAGTTCGGAAGAAGCAATTCAGGTAAAAGGTAAAAAATGAGCTATAAGGAGGGTGCGGGGTTTTTGATAAAAAAAGGCTGTGAGGAGGGTGGAGTCTTAGCTTATAGGGAGCTTATAGGAAGCTTATAAAATCTTGGACGATTGGTATAGAAAGGGTGTATAACTAGTTGATTCATACTGTGATACAACAACGCAAAAAATGTTAAAAACAGGGTTTCGTGGCGAAAGAAAAGGGAAGAGGCATTAGACCTTAGACCATAGGCACTAGGAGGGAGTGTGACGGGAAAGAGAATTAGCAAATTAGAAAATTTGGAAATTAGAAAATTAGCAGATTAGGAGTGAGCTGGACGAGTAGTGTGAGCTGGACGGGCTGGGAAGTTAGAGAATTAGAAAATTTGGAAATTAGAGATTAGCAGATTAAGTGTGAGACAGACGAGCGGGTACGAGCTGGACGGGCTGGGAAATTAGAGAATTAGAAAATTTGGAAATTAGAAAATTGGCAGATTAGGTGTGAGCACATAGGTAGGAAGGTTAGCAAATGGTTTGTGTTATATGTAAAACAAAAAAGATGATGAAATATTTGGTGGGGAACAAAAAAGTGTGTATTTTTGTACCGTGATGGAGAATATTATATTCTTATATAAGATTTTAGAATCTTTATGATAGGTAATTTAAAAACAATGTGATATGAAAAAGTATTTATTTATAATGAGCTTAGTAATAGCTTTTATTAGTTGTAGCAAGAGTGAAGACAAGGTTGTAAAAGAAGAAGTGCCTGAAGTGATAAGTGATACTTTTAGCGCTACTATTAAAGATGGGTTTACAGGAGAGAACGGAGAAGAACTCATCTTGCACAAAAGTCTTAAAAATATATTGGTAGGGGATTATATTCCTTATACTCTTACAATTAAAGAAAAAGAGACATCTTCTGAAGGGAATTATGTGCTTATTCCTACTAAAACAAGTGATAAAAACCACCAATCTTTGCAAGTAGACTATGAAATGTACCTTGAAAACGACAAAGGAGAAAAAGAGAAAGTGGGGTGGCCTCATATAGAATTACGTAAAGCAGGGAAGTACAAGTTCTATATTAAACCATTGGTTCCTGGCACATTTAAGATACCTTTTATTTTACTAAAAAAACACGAAGGACAAAAAACAGAACAAACAACTTTCCCTACTATTAATTTTAATGTGGTAAAGATAACATTGATATATAATCAGTTAACGAGACACACTAATTTGAAGATAGGGGGTACGCCTATAATAAGTTTTAAATTTTTATATTATTTTCAAATAGATGATGGTGATGAAGAAACGGATATCTATTTATCACCTAAAGAAAAGGCAACACAAACATTTGCCATAAAATACAATAATAGCAACACCCCTACTTTTTCAGGGGATTTAAGAGCGGGGGAGAAATACACTTTTGATTTTCATATTAATTTCTATGACTTTGCCACTATTACTATTGTTCAAAAAAGAGAAGGAGAGGAAGAGCTTCGTATAGAATATCTTAATATTCCTGTTGAAAAAAGGAACGAAGACCATTTTGAACGACATTTTTTTTAATTAAAAACAACAAAAATGAAAAAGTTTTTAGCCTTTATAAGTTTAACAATCTGTATTACCTCTTGTAGCAAGGATAGTACTAATGAAGAGCAACCACAGCAACCTATAGAATTTACAGCTACAATTAAAGACGGTTTTACAGGTATCTATGGGGAGGAGATAATACCTTACAAAAATCTCAAAAATATAGTAGTAGGAGATGAAATCCCCTATACGCTTACTATTAATGAAGCTGATAGTAGTGAACCCAGTGTAAAATATGTATTAACTCCTATCACGAAGGAGGATAAAAACCACCAAACACGAGTGGATTATGATTTTTATCTTGAAAATGCCAATGGAGAGAAAGTAAGAGTTACACAACCTTATATAGAGTTTCATAAAATAGGGAGTTACAAGTTTTATATCAAACCTCTTGTACCTGGCACATTTAAACTTCCTTTTATCTTGCAAAAGATGTTAAACGGAGAAGAACTCAAAAAAATAGAGTTGCCCACCCTTAACTTTAATGCGGTAAGGATAGAACTAAAACGTTACTTAAATTATTTTGATAGGGTAAATATTGATGGAGAAAGTAGACCACTTATACATTATAATCTTAAAATGGAAGATGGGGTAAATGAAACTGATATTTATCTTTCTCCTCCTGGTAAGGAGTGGAATAAGACATTTATTGTGAGATGTAATCGTTTTAAGTATGAAGGAGCTTTTGAAGAAGGAAAGGTGCTTTATTTTAAAGATGAAGAAGAGAGGGATAGGTGTCACTCAGCTTCAATTACTATTGTACAGCAAAAAGAAGGACAAGAGGAATTTCGTGTTACTTATTACAATGTGCCTATTGAAAATAATGATAAGCCTTAATAATTAATATAGTATTATGAACTTAACAAAAATAACTATTTGTGCATTATTAGCAGTTGTCATTAGTGCTTGAAAGAAGAAAATATAAACTAAAAAAATAGACGAATATGAAATTATTAAATTTAAAATCTGTAAGTTTCATAGCAGTAGCTATGTGTGTGTTATCTTGTAATAAAGATGAGAGTTTTTCAGACCGGCTTGCTGGTTTGAAATCAGTAACGTTTCCTGAGCAAGGCGAACAAGTGATTGCCTCTAAGGAAACAGGTAGGTTTATAGGCAACAAGAATGAGGTGATTGAAACCGTTAAAGTACAACAAACCTTAGACCCTGTTCAGATAGTAGACGCCACGAACCTCGAAACTATCTACCCAGGTAGTGTATTGAATGGAGAAGCCTTTTTAGAAGGAGAGTATACCAATTTAAAAATTAACAATCCAAAAGAAATTACGCTCTCTACTACTTTAAAAGGCTCAGGAGCTGTAGTGAAAGCAACAGCTATTCCTACTCCCAGTGATGTAAGAGAAAAAGTAAATACGTTGGTAAGCCAAAAAGCTGAAAAGGTAGACTATAAGAATGTTGCATCATATATGTCCTATGTTTCTAATGAAGTAACAACTCAAGAAAGTTTCAGTAGAACCTTAGGCATTCACGTAAAAATAGAAGTGCTTAAAGGATTGGCAAAAGGTAGTTTTGGTTATGAGCAAAAAGAACTCAATATTAATACTAAAAAACATATATTGATAAAAATACGCCAACTTTTTTACAATGTATCTATTGATCCTAAATCGGCTAACGAATGGGGAGATATTCAAATCATAGGTAATTATGAGCCTGTATATATCAGTAGTGTAGATTATGGGCGTGTAGCTACTCTATTAGTTGAAACTGATGAAAGTGTTTCAGAAGTTACAAAGAAAATAGAGGCAAGTATTGGTGTAGGTCTTAAAACAGTAGGAGGAACAGCAGATATGAACGATGTTAAAGAACAAAGAGCCTATTTTAAAGAAAAAAATATAAAAATATTACTTGCAGGAGGTCCTTTATCAGAAGCTAAAACAGTAAAAGACTATGATAGCTTTATTAACTTTTTGCTAGTGCCTGAGTCAGAAAGTTTAGTAAAAGGAGCTGTTCCTATTGGTTATAAAGTACGTTCCTTAAAAGACAATCGCGAAGTAACAGTACGTACTATGTTTATAGAACAGCGTTTTAACTATAAATAAGAACTGCTATGAGAAACATTTTATTTATATTATCCGCCTTTATGTTCTTTGCTTGTAAAGATAAAGATAGTGGGATATCTTCTTCCGACTATGAATTGAGTACCAATGGGCTTGTCTTGGAAAAATGGAAAAATGAGAATACAACAGCTCTTGATATGCAAGCTGACCCTACCCTTAAGGAAGTGAAAACTATAGGGCAGGGAGCTTTTGCAGGTCATAAGAATTTAAAGACTATAACTCTCCCTACTCAATTAATAACCATTGAAAAAGAAGCTTTTTTTGGTACAAGTATTAAAAGTGTTTCCATACCCTCAGGAGTAAGAGTAATTAAACAAGATGCTTTCAATGCCTCAACTCTTACGTCCGTTCAGTTTTCAGAAGGACTTACAGATATTGAAGAAGGAGGTTTTGTAGGTTGTCAAATACCTTCAGTAAATCTTCCAGAAAGTCTTCAATCTATAGGAGCTCGTGCTTTTTATAATAATAAGGTGATAGTAGAGGTTGTTATTCCTAAAAATGTACAAAACATAGGTTTCCGTGCTTTTTCTAATTTAACAACAGTTACTTTTAAAGGAATAAATCCTCCTAAAGTGAATACTCCTTTTGAGAGTGTAACTCGTATTTTTGTACCTAAAGGAAGATTAGAGGTGTATAAAAACAATGAGGGTTTTAAGAAGTATGCAAATATCATTTCGGAAGAGGAATAGCATAATTTTGTAAAACTACAGTAATGGCAGATACAGATATAACATCTGCCATTACTTTAAAAATAATTATAAGATGAGAAATATTTTATTCATATTATCCGCCTTTATGCTCTTTGCTTGTAAAGATAAAGATAGTGGGATCTCTTCTTCCGACTATGAGTTAAGCCCTGATGGACTTACCTTAATAAAGTGGAAGAATGAGAATACAACGATTCTTGATATGCAAGCTGATCCTATTCTTAGTAAAGTACAAGTTATAGGTGAAAAAGCTTTCTATATACATAAAAATATAGTAAACATTACACTCCCTACCAATTTAAAGAGTATAGAAAAAGAAGCATTTTGGTATACTAAAATAACGAGTATTACTATCCCCACAGGTGTACAGGTAATAAAAGAATTTGCTTTTGGGTCATCATCACTCACCTCTGTTCAGTTTTCGGAAGGGCTTATCTCTATTGACAAAGGTGCTTTCTATGATTGTGAAATTCCCTCTCTCAATTTCCCTGAAAGCTTGCAAGCTATTGGTGAAAGTGCTTTTTGGGGTAATGGAACGATTATTTCGGTTACAATTCCTAAAAATATACAGAATATTGCAGAGGGGGCATTTTTCGCTTGTAGTAAATTAACTACAGCTACCTTTAGAGGAATAAATCCCCCCAGAGTAAAAGATCCTTTTAATACTCTAATTAATCCTATAGCTCGTATTTATGTGCCTAAAGGGAGATTAGAGGTGTATAAAAACGATGAGGGATTTAAGCGTTACAGTAATGTTCTTACAGAAGAGGAATAAACTTTGTAAAACTACAGCAATAGGCAGATACAGATATAACATCTGCCATTACTCTAAAAATAATTATAAGATGAAAAATATTTTATTTATATTATCCGCTTTTATGCTCTTTGCTTGTAAAGACGATGATAAAACAGGCAACTCAATCATCGGTGAGTAGCAAGCCGTAAAAATAGTAACAGGAGGAGTTGATATTCCTATTGACAATTGCACTGGTCAAACAAGACTCCTTATTACAGATGACCGTTTTACTTATTATAAACACTGGAAAAATGGAGATGATTGTAACTCTCAAATAGATGATTACAATTATGTTACTGAGGTAGGTGAAAAAGATAAAATAAGAAAGAAAAGTGATACAAGTCATTATTACACTTGTGTTTTAGAGAATGGTGGATCTCGCCTTCGCGTTGTTTATTTTAGTGATTCATACGCTATCTTTAAACGGAAATAAAATTTGGTAAATCTATAAAAAAGAGACGAATAGTATTCGTCTCTTTTTATTGTATAACACTTTAGGATATTAAAAAGGAGCTAAGAGTTAGGAAAAACAAGCAAGAGAAATACAAATTTGGTAATTCACAAATTATTCGTACCTTTGCACTAACAAATGATGTTTCTCAAACAAATATCGGTCGTAAACTACAAGAACATACTCTCACAAGCGTATGCCTTTAGCCCTACTATCAACTGTTTTGTAGGGGATAATGGTGTAGGGAAAACAAATCTGCTTGATGCTATTTATCACTTAGGTATGGCGAAGAGCTACTTTACTACTTCGGCAGTGCAGAGTGTACGTCACGGCGAGGAGTTTTATCTTATCGAAGGACAGTTTCGGCAAGAAGAACGTGAAGAACAGATAGTATGTAGCCTTAAAAAAGGACAGAAGAAAGTGATGAAACATAACGGTAAAGCCTATGAACGTCTGGCTGACCATATAGGTAAATACCCTATGGTGCTCATTTCACCTTCCGACCGCGACTTGATAGTAGAAGGTAGTGAAACGCGCCGTAAGTTTTTGGATAGTGTGATTTCGCAAACTGATAGGGCTTACTTAGAACTGCTTTTGCGCTACAACCGCACGCTCTTGCAACGCAATACGTTACTGAAACAAATGACAGAAGGAGGCGTTTTCTCTTTAGAGACTTTGCACATTTACGACGAGCAGTTGGCGCCCTTAGGACAACACATTTATGAGAAACGGCGAGCTTTTATGAAAGAGTTTTTGCCTATCTTTAGCGAGCAGTACGCGTATATTTCGGGGGGTAAGGAACGAGTGAGTTTGCAGTACGACAGCAGTTTGCACCAAAGTGATTTGGCTACCCAGCTTGCTGAAAATACTGAGCGAGACCGCAGTGCGCAATACACTACCGCAGGTATTCACAAGGACGATTTGCTTTTTGAGATTGAGGGCTACCCGATGAAAAAGTATGGCAGTCAGGGACAACAGAAGTCGTTTTTGATAGCCTTAAAGCTCTCACAGTTTGAAGTGTTGAAGCAATCGTTAGGGATTACGCCTATAGTGCTTTTAGATGATATTTTTGATAAGCTTGACGATACTCGCGTAACGCAGTTGGTGCAGTTGGTTACTCAAAAACATTTCGGACAGCTTTTTATCACCGATACTCATTCGCAACGCACCGAAGACGTAGTGAAGCAAACGGGACTAGCGTATGAGATGATTCAAATAGGTGCGAGCCACACGGGCAGTAAGAGCCACAAAAGCAGGTAAAAGATAAGAGATAAAAGGTAAATGAGAAGAGAAAGTGACTTTTTTGTTTAATTAAAATAATATGTGTTTATTAGTGTATCCTAAGAATGAAATACAAAAAGCTGAATTGACTTCTTTGTTTGAAAAAATGGGAGTGGAATTTGAGTATGAACAATCTTTTTTATCTGATTCTCTTAAAAAAGAGTTGGATAAAAGAGTTATAGAGATAAAAGAGAACCCTTCTATTGGAATTCCTTTTGAAGAAGTAAAGAAGAAAATATCAGAGAAGTATGTCATTTAGTTTGATTTTCCACCCCAGAGCAGAAAAAGAGTTAAATGATATTATAGATTATTACAATGTTTTTAGAGAAAATTTAGGTTTTGAAGCATATAATGAAATAGTAGATTATATAGAAACATTAAAAGACTTTTCCTTTGTTGTTCCAAAGAAATATGAGGAGGTTCGTATTTTCTTTACTAAAAGATTCCACTTTGGAATTCATTATATTGTTTTGGAAGAATTGTCAGAAGTGATTATCATAGCCATTATTAACACCAAACAACAAATAAAAGAACACCAAATATTCAATAGAATTTCTGATATAAAAGACTGATTATAATTGGAGGTAACTATCAAGATATAAGTAACTAAGAAAATTTATATAAATACATAAGATGAAACCCAACAAGAAGAAAACACCCAGCAAGAATCCTATTAAACCTACCCCCACAGTGAGTGAGGAAGGGAGTTCGAGTATGAAGCTTTTGGCGAGTGTCTTGCTCATTGCCTATGGCTATGTAACGGTACTTACCCCTAACTGGATGGCATTCGACTCCAATGCTACAAAGTTTTACACCTTTGCTATTCTGAACTTGATTGTAGTAGGGCTTGTGTTTTTTATTAAAGAATTCAGAGAACGCACACAATTACTGTTTGGCTTTTTTACCAATAAAATAGGAATTGCTTACTGCCTGATAATGGTATTGGCATTGCTCTCGTTTACCAAAGCTATTGATATAGAAGAAGCGATTTTGCACTTCTTTAAGATATTTACAGCTTTCTCAGCTGCTTGGATGGTATCGGCTTTGGTGATTTACAACAAAAAGAGTTTAGTACACTTGGCAGTTGCGATGACTATTCTTTTGTGTTATGACTTTTTGGTAACCCTCGACGGGGTAAAAGGTATCATCAAGGGTATTAGTGCCGATTACAATATCAAAGGCTCGTATTCTAACAAGAATATTTTGGCTTCGGCTATGTTTATTAAGATACCTTTTGCTATCTGGTTGTTTTATTTTCATAAAAACACCTTGCGTATCATCGGAGGGATAGGTATTTTAGTCGGCACTTTGGCAATCTTCTTTATGAGTACCCGTGCTTTCTACTTAGCAACTATTCTTACAACGCTAATCTTCATCACTTATGGCTCTATCGACTATTTTATCTTAAAACGCCGTGAAACGGGCGTAAAAGTACTGATGCACGTAGGCTTGGTAGTTCTTGCTTTTGGTATTTTCTCGTTTGTACAGAACTATTTATACCCTCAACAAGTGAGACAAAGCACCAGCTTCGGGGCTCGTTTGGCTGAGGTAGCTAACCAAGAGAATACCAGTAACAACTTGCGTAAAACTGCTTGGGTGATTACCACTACCGATATGATTCCGAACGACCCACTGTTGGGCGTAGGCATTGGTAACTGGAAGGTACGCTTCTTACAGTATGAGAATTCTTACAGTCCGCATTATATCTATATGTATAAGAACCACAACGACTTTTTGGAGCTCACCGCCGAAGCGGGAATCTTCGCAGGGTTGGCGTTCTTGGCTATATTCCTCTTGGCAGCTTATTATTTCCTAAGAGGTACTTATAAAAACAAGAATCCCGAGCAAGAACAGTGGTTTTTCTTACCATTGTTTGGACTCTTTGCTTATTCGTTTGATGCGTTCTTTAACTTTCCTCAAGACCGTCCCGAAATTCAAGCCCTCTTTGGTATTTATGTAGGGATAGCAGTAGGCTTGGCAGTATTGTATTTCAGTAAGAAAAAAGCAGAAGAGCGCAAATTGCCAATGAGTATTGTAGGTTTTATAGGAGCAGTAGCCGTGGTGGCAATGGTTTTGAATGTGGTAGTAGAGCGTATGTACTTTGATTCTTCTAAAATACAACGTATGGTAAAAGAAGAGCAACAAGGGGTGCGTCCTACTAAATCACCTTCGGATTACCTGATACGCAACTACCCTCGTATTCCAAATCTCACGGCAGTGGCTGAGCCCGTGGATGTAGAAAAGGCGCGCTACTTGATAGACGAAAAGAAATTCGATGAGGCACGTAAAGTATTGGCTTCCATTCATTACCACCCTTATGATGCGCGCCCTGAGTATTTTACTGCTGTATCATACTTTATGGAAGAGAACAAAAACAACGATAGTATTTATAAATATGCCCATAAAGCCCGAATGATAAAGCCTAATTTCTTCGGTAATCTAAATTTAGAGACCTTTGCGCTGAACAATATGGGTAAAGAACAAGAATCGATTCACTTGCTCAAACAGTATTTAGGCTTGGAAAAAGACAGTGTGCAGAAACCACAACCTAAGTGGAAAACTATACTGAAAAACCGTTTCCACGTAGATGTAGATAGAGACGCTCTTCGCGGTAATCGCAGTGAGGTACAAGCGTGGAACTCTTTAGCTTATCTGCAAGAGAAAAATAACTTAATAGCTGATGCTCGTGCTACCTTAGATAGTGCCATTGTGTATTTGCCTGATAATAAAGATATAATTAATAACCGCAACAAGATTATCTCGCGTATGCAGGTAGAACAGTTTGCTCCTCTTTACACTCAGGCAATGCAACTCTATTTGCAGCAACGTTATGCTGAAGCAATTCCTATATTTACGAAGTTCTTGGAAAAAGTACCTGCTCATATAGACGGGCTCAGGTATCGTGCTATTAGTTACTACAACACGCAGCAATACCAAAAGGCTATTAATGATATGACTGAAATGGAGAGCTTAGGAGTGCCCGTAGATGCTGTACTGAATAATTATCGTGCCTCTTGCTACTATATGTTGGGCGACAAGGCGAATGCCAAAGTCTTTTTCCAAAAAGCCGCTAGCGAGGGCAATGCCGATGCTCAACGCAACTTAAATACCCTCAGTTTTTAAGTCAAATGAATACCTATACAAAACAAATCCTCAGCGAGAAGGAACTCCGAGTGATGCTACACCGCCTCGCTTGTGAGCTGATAGAAAACCATAACGATTTCTCGAATACGGTTTTTATCGGTATCCAGCCTCGTGGCACTTATTTAGCTGAGCGATTGGTAGAACTACTCACTAACGAATACCACATTGCTGATATTCCATTAGGCTTATTAGATATTACTTTCTTTCGCGACGATTTTAGGCGCACAGGTAGACCTCTTGAAGCCAACTCTACCGCTATTGACTTTATCGTCGAAAACAAGAGAGTGGTATTTATAGATGATGTGCTCTACACAGGGCGCAGTATTCGCGCTGCGCTCAGTGCCATACAGAGCTTTGGGCGCCCTTCTGAAATAGAGCTCTTAGTGCTTATTGATAGGCGTTTTAGTCGTCATCTTCCCATACAACCCGATTACAACGGTAAGCAAGTAGACGCTATCAATAATGAACGTGTGGTAGTACACTGGAAACAAAACGACGGAAAAGACTCAGTAGAGGTAATAAGTAAAGTCGGTGAGCTGGCGTAGCTGAGAATGTAAGTAAGAGATAAGGGATATGTGATATGGTAATAGCAATTCTTACAGTCTTTATAATGCTGAACGTAGTGCTGAAACTCAGTTTTTGGAAACTGTGGCAACAGGCGTTATTTGCAGCTGTTTGTTTCTTGTTTGTATGGTTGGCTACTGATTTTGCCTCAGAGCAGTCACAAGTTACCCTCCAAACAATGCTCAGCAACCCCAAAGTACTTGGCAATATCACCGTACTGCTCACCGTAGAGACTGCTGTGTGTATGGCGTATTGTTTTACTTCACTACGGACGCTTTTCAAAGGTAAAGAAAGTCGCTGGCATAAAGTTTTGCAGTGGTATCCTAACCTGCTTATTTTTCCTGCATTGTTCTATGTACTCACTCAAGCCATCTTTTATTATACAGGGGTCTCGTTTGAGCATATTGCTTTTTGGATAGGTGCGAGTGTGGTAGTTTTCATAATATTAGGTTCTTTGGGTCTTCAAAAGCTGTTGCCCGAAAAAGACCTGCGCTTAGAATTACACTTTTTGGTGAGTTTGCTTATCACTCTCTTAGGACTTATAGGTACTGCTAACGGACAAATACTCTACGTTCCCCAAAGTGAACCTATCAATTTAAAAGTATTGGGAGGTATATTTACTTTCTTTATAGCCTTGTTTGGCATAGGCTTTGGATTTAGTAAATTGTATTGGTTCTTACGCCAAAGAAAACAAAAGAATTAAATTTATATTGATGATGAAAAACATATTTATAGCTGGAATACTATTGCTCACAAGCGCTTCCTATGCACAAATAACTATTAGTCAGGAAAAGAATATAGCCGATGCAATGGAACTCAAAAAGGAAATAGCTCGTACCGAGAGTGCTTTCCAAGTACAAATCTATAATGGCAATATCACCGAAGCTAATAAAGTAATGCTCGATGCCAAAAGCAAATACAAACAATACCCTGTATTGCTCACTTTCGAGTCGCCTAACTACAAAGTGCGCCTTGGTAGTTTCCGTACGCGTTTAGAGGCTGAGAAGAAACTTGTAGAGATTAAAAAATCTTATCCCGCAGCCTTTGTAATAGGCTTAAAATAACCTGTAATAAGGGGACACTATGTTTAAAAAAAACACCCTTCGCTTTCAGATATTCCTCAGTATGACCCTACTCGTGCTAGTAGCTTTCGCTATCTTAGCTTTCGTAATGATTGGGCAGTATAAAAAACAGGCATTAGAATATCACGATGAGCGACTTATCGACAAGGAAAACCAAATCAAGATGCAGATACAATATGTATTCTCGCAAACCACTTTCCCTGTCGAAACCCCTTATATACCCCTTATCTTTCGGGAGGATATCTACAGCATTGCCAATATCCAAAACCTAAACTTTGCCCTCTATGACCTCGACGGCGTTCTGCTAAAAAGCTCCAAAGCCTCTCTCTCGCCCGACCAAGATGCGTTTTTTATTCCTCCTGATGTATTGCATCAGCTTTCCGCTACACTCAATAAACGTCTTGTTGAGCACCACGAATTTGCAGGGCGTGGTTACCAAACTTCTTACAGTTATATTACCGATTTGCAGTTCAAGCCTATCGCTATTCTCAACATTCCTTATTTCGAGAACGACACCTTCAACGAGCGCGCTTTAAAAGGGTCGCTGTACAACTTAGCGATGGTGTATTTCTCGCTCTTGGTAGTTGCCCTTACGGTAGCTTACTTCATCTCTAAATATATTACCAAATCGCTTAAAACCATCGAAGGTCGCTTAGAGAAAACTCGTTTGCTCTCCCAAAACGAAAAGATACTTCTCAAATCTGCCCCTACCGAGATTACCGAGTTGGTAAATGCCTATAACGGAATGATTGATGAGATTGAGAACAGCAAAGCCCTTTTGGCGCAATCCGAACGCGAACAAGCGTGGCGCGATATGGCAAAGCAGGTAGCACACGAAATCAAAAATCCTCTTACTCCTATGCGTCTCTCCGTGCAAAGTTATCAACGCAAAGCCCTTCGAGAGCCTCAAACCACTGAACAAACTAATGAATTCTGCGAATCTCTTATCCAACAGATAGACATATTGAGTAATATTTCTACTGCCTTCTCGGCACTTACCAATATGCCTGCTAAAAATGATGAGGAATTCGATTTTGTGTCTGTTATCAAACGCACTTTAGATATCTTTAATTCTGATGAAATTCACTTCTCCCATTCTCACGATGAGATTATAAGTGTATTCGATAAAGACCAGCTCGGTCGTGTAGTTACCAATTTGGTGAAAAATGCGCTACAAGCTACCGAAAACGAACCTTTTCCTTCTATTGAAGTGAGCCTTAATAAAACCGATACCGATATTACTCTAAAAGTAAAAGACAATGGTACGGGTATCCCCGACGCCGATAAAGAAAAGATATTCGAACCAAAATTCACTACCAAAACCAGTGGTAGTGGCTTGGGATTAGCAATGGTGAAAAACATCGTACTTTCCTACGGGGGTAGCATTCATTTTACTTCCGAAGTAGGAAAGGGAAGTGAATTTACTGTAGTATTGGTACACTTTTTGAATAAGTAAATAAATAAACATTATATTTTATGAAAAATCACATCTTAACATTGGGAGTCGCTGTGCTTATGCTCGCCTCCTGCCAAAACAATCCTTCACAAACTGCTAACACTGTAGTAAGTGAAACCACTACTATGATGGAGAATGCTGCTGAAAAAGTAGAAGAAATGGTAACTCCTCAATTGTTAGCTACTTATGTAGGTACTCTTCCTGCTGCCGATTGCGGCGGAATGGCTACCGTTATCCATCTCTATGCCGATGACACCTATGTAAAACAAGAAAACTGTGCAAGCAAAAACTTCGAATCTAAAGAAGAAGGTAAAGTAGAACACACTGATAAAGGTTTTACACTCGTTTCTAAAGCTGATAATCACAAATCTTTCTATATTACCAAAGGCGATAATATCGTACAAGTAGGTGAAGATGGTAAAGAACCTAAAATGGTAAAAGAATATACTCTTACCAAACAAATGTAACAAGTAAAATCTTATGTAATGCGAAGGCTGTTCAATCTTGTATTGAACAGCCTTTTCTTTTACAAAGAAGAAAAAATATGTTAAAAATCTTTTGTAGTTAAAATAATTGTTATAACTTTACCCCCTAATTTGTATTTTATGTTAGTAACCTTCCAATGGATTTAGTGCGTCTTTTCATAAAAAGGATATCATACAATCAATCGCAGAACGATGCCTTTGTGCTTATAATGCACGAGGTCGAGACCGATTTAAAGCTACCCATCGTCATTGGTACCTTTGAAGCACAATCTATTGCCTTGGAATTAGAGAAGAGCCTCGTACCTCCTCGACCCCTTACACACGACCTCTTCAAGATATTCGCCGATACTTTCAGTATACAAATAAAAAGAGTCGTGATTTACAAATTAGAAGAAGGCATTTTCTACTCCAATATCCTCTGTGTACAAAATGGTCAAGAATACACCATCGAAGCTCGTACCAGCGATGCCATCGCCATTGCCTTGCGTTGCAACGCACCCATCTACACCTATCGAGATATCATTCAAAGAGCCGGCATTTATATCCCTTTGCTCAACGATGAGCCTTCCAATACCATAAGTCCTTCGTTAGATAACGTTGATGAGGAAGACAGCAGCCGAAACAGATATACTAAATACGCCTTACCCGAACTAAAAACAATGCTAAATGACTGTATCGAAAATGAAGATTACGAAATGGCAGCGCTTATCAGAGATGAAATCTCTAAACGCGATAGTACTTTTTAAAACTATATACCAATGAAAAAAAACATAACCATCGGAAGTCTTAGCTTCCTTTTACCACTCATAAGTGTCGCCCAAGACGCTACACAATCTCCTACTACACAAACCGCCACTACACAAGTAATGAAGGCTGTCGCTAGCGAAGGTTTCTCTCTCGAAAGTTTTACTCGTGGTGTGGTAGGTATGATTACCCTCCTGTTTATCGCCTTTCTTTTCAGTAGTAATAGGCGCGCTATTAATTGGAAGACTATTGGCATAGGCTTAGCCCTACAACTCTCCATTGCAATAGGTATTCTAAAAGTAGGCTTTATACAAGACGCCTTCGATTTTGCCGGTAGTATCTTTGTGCTCATATTAGATTTTACAAGAGCAGGCAGTCAGTTTCTCCTCGGTAACTTAGTCGATACCAATAGCATAGGCTATATCTTCGCTTTCCAAGTGCTCCCCACCATCATCTTCTTTTCTGCACTCACCTCCCTATTGTTCTATTTAGGTGTTATTCAGGTAATAGTGCGTGGTATGGCGTGGGCATTGTCTAAACTGCTGAATATCTCAGGTGCCGAAAGTCTTTCGGTTACGGGTAACATCTTCTTAGGACAAACCGAAGCCCCTCTGATGATTAAAGCCTATTTAGCCAAAATGACTCGCTCCGAAATCCTCCTTGTGATGATAGGCGGAATGGCTACCGTAGCAGGAGGCGTAATGGCTGCTTATATCCAATACCTCGGTGGCGACGACCCCCAAATGCGCTTGCTCTTCGCCCGACACCTCTTAGCAGCTTCCGTAATGGCAGCCCCCGGTGCTATCGTAGTTTCCAAGATGCTATGCCCTCAAACCGAGCAATTCTCTAACGATTCACACGTCTCTATGGAGAATGTAGGTTCCAATGTGCTCGACGCTATCGCCAATGGTACTACCGAAGGACTTAAACTCGCTGCCAATGTAGCGGCTATGCTTTTAGTATTTGTGGCTTTTATCGCAATGATTAATTATTTCTTTAATTGGGTAGGTTATCAAACACATCTCAACAATATCATAGCCAGCAATACTCCTTATAACGGACTCTCTTTAGAAATGATTTTAGGTACCGTTTTCTCACCCGTTATGTGGCTCGCTGGTATTGCCAAAGAAGACGTTATGCTGATGGGACAATTGCTCGGTATTAAGCTCTCTTCCTCAGAATTTGTGGCTTACACTCAGTTAGCCACCCTAAAGGATATGACGAGTGCTCCTCACCTAATGTATAACAAATCTATCATTATGGCAACCTATATGCTTTGCGGTTTTGCCAATTTCGCCTCCATAGGCATTCAAATAGGAGGCATAGGAGCCTTAGCCCCCAACCAACGCAAAACCCTCTCTCAATTCGGCTTAAAAGCCGTTCTTGGGGGTACTTTAGCCTCTCTGTTATCCGCAACTATCGCCGGAATGATTATCGGGTAACCACACTTTTCTAAATAACACAAGCTTAAAATTGCTTTTTATACCATAACACTTTGCCAAAGGTTCTGAACACCTACCGTTCTACAACTTTGGCAAAGTTTTTTATTGTCTATTTCGCTACAATCGCTCGTGCAGCTCGTACCCGCTCGTCTGTCTCACACCTAATCTGCTAATTCTCTAATTTCCAAATTTTCTAATTTACTAAATCTCTTTTCCGTCATACTTCTCCCCTAGTGCCTATGGCCTAAGGCCTAATGCCTTTCCCTCTTTCTTTCGCCACGAAACCCCGTTTTTAACATTTTTAGCGCTGTTGTATCACAGTATGAATCAAGTATTTATATACCCTTTCTATACCAATCGTCCAAG
>NZ_KB291202.1:0-25686 GCF_000318255.2 Capnocytophaga sp. oral taxon 380 str. F0488 | reverse complement strand
GCTCTCTATAAGCTAACCCCACCCTCCTTACAGCTCATTTTTTACTTTTTACCTGAATTACTTCTTCCGAACTTCTTCGTTTCCTTCCGAACCCTCCTAACAATTCTAATACATCGCTTTTGCGCTACGCACTTTGCCAAAGTTTGAAATTTTGGCAAAGTTGATGTTCCAAAAAGTTACCTCCCCATTCCCCCATTTTCTCACTCTCTAATTTCCAAATTTTCTCATTTTCTAATTTTTCCCCTGCCTGTGCGACTCGCACCTTTGGCAAGGTTAATCATCAGTATTTCTAGTATTATTGACTTTTCCAGGCAACTTGTTGCCTATTTGTTCGATTTTTTAAAGATTTGTACGATTTCTGTAGCGTAAGCTACACTTTATATAAAAGACTAAAAAACGCCTTTAAAAAGATTCTTACACAATAAAAAAGGGCTTGCCGTTGGCAAGCCCTTTTTTATAATTTACGAACCTAATAAACTGCAATATTATTCAGTAGCTTCAGCAGTAGCCTCTGGTTTAACTTCGGCTGTAGCTGGAGTTTCTTCAGCAGTTGCTTTCTTTCTACCACGGCGGGTAGTTTTCTTTTTAGCGGTTTTAGCTACGTTGTAAGTAGTGTTGTAATCTACAAACTCAATCATAGCCATTTCAGCGTTATCGCCCAAACGGTTTCCTAATTTAATGATACGAGTGTATCCACCTGGGCGGTCGCCTACCTTTACAGCCACTTCTTTGAAAAGCTCGGTAACAGCATATTTATTGCGCAATTTACTAAAAGCGATACGACGGTTGTGAGTGGTATCTTCTTTAGATTTGGTTACCAAAGGCTCTACAAATAATTTTAAAGCCTTTGCTTTTGCCAAAGTAGTGTTAATGCGTTTATGCTCAATCAGTGAGTTCGCCATATTGGCAAGCATTGAATTTCTGTGAGCAGTTTTTCTTCCTAAATGATTAATTTTATTTCCGTGTCTCATTTTTCCTTAGTTAAAATATCGCAAGAGCGAGTTAATCTTTATCCAATTTATACTTCGAGGTGTCCATACCAAACACTAAACCTTTATTGACTACCAACTCATCAAGCTCAATTAATGATTTCTTTCCGAAGTTTCTAAACTTCATCAAATCGGCTTTATTGAAAGATACCAAATCACCTAATGTTTCTACTTCGGCAGCTTTCAAACAATTGAGCGCACGAACAGATAAGTCCATATCCACCAACTTAGTTTTTAGTAACTGGCGCATATGCAATGATTCTTCATCATAAGTATCAGTTTGTGCTATTTCATCAGCCTCTAAAGTAATTCTCTCGTCGGAGAAGAGCATAAAGTGATGAATGAGTGTTTTTGCAGCTTCTGTAAGTGCTTGTTTAGGGTGTATAGACCCATCAGTTTTAATTTCAAAGACTAACTTCTCGTAGTCTGTTTTTTGTTCAACACGATAATTTTCAATAGAATATTTCACATTTTTAATAGGGGTAAAAATTGCATCAGTAGCAATTACACCTATCGGCGCATTTGGTTTTGCATTTTCCTCAGCCGAAACATAACCGCGTCCTTTTTCAATAGTAATCTCTATTGTAAAAGAAGCTGAAGAATCCATATTGCAAATCACCAAATCAGTATTTAATACTTGAAAACCTGAAAGAGCTTTTTGAAAATCACCGGCAGTCAATTGTCTTTTACCAGAAACAGTAATAGTTGCTGTTTCGTTTTCTATATCCTCAATCTGGCGTTTAAAACGTATTTGTTTCAAATTGAGAATAATTTCAGTAACATCTTCTCTTACTCCTGATATAGTAGAAAATTCGTGTCCTACTTTATCAAATTTCACAGAAGTGATTGCAAAACCTTCTAACGAAGAAAGCATAACTCTTCGTAATGCGTTACCTATTGTTAAACCATACCCTGGTTCCAAAGGGCGAAACTCAAATCGTCCTTCGAAATCAGATGATTCAATCATTATAACTTTATCTGGTTTTTGGAAGTTGAATAATGCCATAATTTGACTGCTGTCTTTATTATTATTTAGAGTACAACTCTACGATTAACTGTTCTTTAATATTTTCAGGAATCTGAATACGTTGAGGTACTGCTACGAAAGTACCTTCTAATTTTTCAGGGTTCCAAGTGATCCATTCGTATACGGTGCTGTGAGCAGCCAATGAATTTTCGATCACACTTAAAGATTTTGATTTTTCGCGAACGCCTACTACATCACCTGGTTTAAGAGAGTAAGACGGAATGTTTACAATATTTCCGTTTACAGTGATGTGACGGTGAGATACCAATTGACGGGCTGCACTACGAGTAGGAGCGATGCCCATACGGTATACTACATTGTCTAAACGAGATTCGCAAAGTTGAAGAAGCACCTCACCGGTAATACTTTTACTTCTTTTTGCTTTTTCATATAGATTATGGAATTGTTTTTCTAAAATACCATAAGTATATTTAGCTTTTTGTTTTTCTTGTAGCTGGATAGCATATTCAGAGCGTTTTGCTCTACGGCGTGCCAAACCGTGTTGTCCGGGAGGATAGTTTTTTCTTTCAAAAGATTTATCATCTCCGAAGATAGCTTCACCAAATTTACGAGCTATTTTTGTTTTTGGTCCTGTATATCTTGCCATTTTAAATTGTTTAAATAAAAGGTAGTTATGAATTAAGGCATTCCTTCGATAACAACTCACCTTTCTTACTTGTTAGTATTGAAATTAGACTCTACGTTTTTTAGGAGGGCGACATCCGTTGTGAGGTAATGGAGTAACGTCGATAATTTCAGTTACTTCTATACCTGCATTATGAATAGTACGGATAGCAGATTCTCTACCATTACCCGGTCCTTTCACGTATACTTTTACTTTTTTAAGACCTGAGTCAAAAGCTACTTTAGCTGCATCTTCTGCGGCTACTTGGGCAGCGTAAGGAGTGTTCTTTTTAGAACCTCTGAAGCCCATTTTCCCTGCTGATGACCACGCAATTACGTCTCCTTTTTTGTTGGTAAGAGAAATAATAACATTGTTAAAAGTAGCTGAAACGTGTGCTTCGCCTACTGACTCAACCACTACTTTTCTCTTCTTAGAGACTTTTGCATTCTTTGCATTTTGTTTTGCCATACTCTACTACTTATTATTTAGTTGCTTTCTTCTTGTTCGCAACAGTTTTTCTTTTACCTTTTCTTGTACGAGAATTGTTTTTAGTTTTTTGTCCGCGCAAAGGCAATCCGTTACGATGGCGGATACCGCGATAACAACCGATGTCCATCAAACGTTTGATGTTCAATTGGATTTCGGAGCGCAATTCTCCTTCAATTTTATAAGACGCAACCACTTCGCGAATACGAGTGATTTCGTCATCATTCCATTCGCTTACTTTTGTGTCTTCGTTTACTTGAGCTCTACTTAAGATTTCTTTAGCTCTACTTTTTCCAATACCAAAAATATAGGTTAAACCAATAACCCCTCTTTTGTTTTTTGGTAAGTCAATACCTGCAATTCGTGCCATAATTATCCTTGTCGTTGTTTAAATTTAGGATTTTTCTTGTTAATTACGTACAATCGTCCTTTTCTGCGCACAATGATGCACTCTGAACTTCTTTTTTTAATTGATGCTCTAACTTTCATTTCGTTTTGTTTATATCAATAGAGTGCGCAAAACTACAATTTTTTTTTGTAATAGCCACATTTTTAGCTCACAAAAATGCAATTATACATTCCGCTCACTCATTTTTAAGCATAAAAAACCATATTCAAGATACTGAATACAAATGCTTTATACTAAAAATACTACAAATAAAAAATTCTTTTTTATGATTATAATTTCTCACAGATATTACTAAAATAGGAAAATATCTGTGAGAAATTAACAACCAAAATATTGGAAGAATTCTCTTAATTAACTAATAACGGTAAGTGATACGAGCTTTACTTAGGTCGTAAGGACTCATTTCGAGTTTTACTTTATCACCAGGAAGAAGCTTGATGTAGTGCATACGCATTTTTCCTGAGATATGGGCAATCACTACGTGACCGTTATCCAATTCAACTCTGAACATTGCGTTAGACAAAGCTTCTACAATGGTTCCGTCTTGCTCAATTGCTGCCTGTTTAGCCATATATTAATTAAGATACTTTTCTGTTTTTACCTGTTTTCATCAAACCATCATAATGGCGATTGAGCAGATATGAATTTACTTGTTGCATAGTATCAATTGCAACCCCTACTAAGATGAGTAGTGAGGTACCACCGTAGAACAATGCCCATTGGTCTTGCATTCCGATGATTTTAAGCAGAGAAGGGAATATTGCTACCAAGGCTATAAATATAGAACCTGGGAGAGTAATAAGCGACATAATTTTATCTAAATAGTCGCCTGTTTCTTTACCTGGACGTATACCTGGTATGAAACCTCCACTGCGTTTTAGGTCATCGGCCATTTTGTTTGTAGGCACTGTGATTGCAGTATAGAAATACGTAAAGAGTATAATCATAGCTGCAAATAGCAAGTTGTACCAAAATCCGAAGACGTTTGAGAAGGCTGCTTGAACACTTTTTGCAAATTCTGACTGTGATAGTCCGGCTACAGTGGCTGGGATAAACATCAAGGCTTGAGCGAAGATGATAGGCATTACCCCTGCAGCGTTAATTTTTAAAGGAATGTATTGGCGAGCTCCGAAGATGTTTCTCTCGTTAGTAGTTCCACCATCAGCTGTTCTGCGCGCATACTGTACTGGGATTTGACGTACTGCTTTGATTAGATAAATACAAAGCAAAATGATTACAAACCAAAGAATTATTTCGATAAGAATCAATAGAGGTCCTCCATTACCAGTAAGGCGAGAGGCTGTTTCAGACAAGAATGCGCGAGGCAAGCGAGCGATGATACCTACCATAATGAGGAGGGAGATACCGTTACCTATTCCTTTATCGGTGATTTTCTCACCTAACCACATTGCAAAAATAGTTCCTGTTACTAAGATAAGCACTGCTGGAACAATAAAATTGAGTCCCTTACCTAAAAGGAAGGCAGAATCAGGGACTCCTAATCTATTGATACCGTATAAGTATACAGGTGCTTGTACAATACATATTGCAATAGTAAGCCATCGAGTGATTTGGTTTATCTTTCTTCGTCCGCTTTCACCTTCTTTTTGTAGTTTTTGGAGATAAGGAATAGCGATTCCCATCAACTGTACTACGATAGAAGCCGAGATGTAGGGCATAATCCCGAGTGCGAATACTGAGGCATTAGAGAAAGCGCCCCCTGTAAAAGCGTTGAGGATGTCGAGCAATCCGCCACCTGAGGTTTTCGTTGCTAACTCGTGGAGTTGAGCGGAGTCGATACCAGGGAGGACGATGTGAGCTCCAAAGCGATAAACTAACAAAATTCCGAGAGTTAAAATAATTCTATTTTTTAACTCTTCAATTTTCCAAATGTTGGTTAGGTTCTCGATAAACTTCTTCATAAATTGAATATTACAAGGTTACAGCTTCACCACCAGCTGCTTCGATAGCAGCTTTAGCACTTGCTGTAAACTTATGAACAGATATTTTTAGCTTAGATTTTAGTTCTCCACCACCTAATATTTTCACCAAGTCAGTTTTTTTAACGAGGTTTAGTTGAACTAAGATTTCAAGGTCTACTTTATCAGTAATTTTACCATTATCAACGAGTTCTTGTAGTCTACCCAAGTTGATACCTACGTATTCCTTACGGTTAAAGTTTTTAAAACCGAATTTTGGTACGCGTCTTTGGAGGGGCATTTGTCCACCTTCGAAGCCAATCTTATTAGAAAAGCCTGAACGAGATTTAGCTCCTTTGTGACCACGGGTAGCGGTTCCACCTTTACCGGAACCTTGACCGCGACCTACGCGCTTCCCTTCTCTGTGAATTGAACCCTGTGCGGGTTGTAAATTACTCAAGTTCATAACTTTGTATAAAAATATTATTTAACTTCTTCTACAGAAATTAAGTGTTTTACCTTATTGATCATACCAAGTATACTTGGTGTAGCTTCGTGTTCCACGGTTCTACCGATTTTGGTAAGTCCTAAAGCCTCGAGGGTAAGTTTTTGGTCTTTTGGACGTTTGATGCTACTTTTAATTTGTGTTACTCTAAGTTTTGCCATTGCTATAAAAATTAACCTTTAAACAATTTTTCTAAAGAGATGCCACGTTGAGCAGCAACAGTTTTAGCGCTACGCAACTGCAATAAAGCATCGAAAGTAGCTTTTACCACGTTGTGAGGGTTAGAAGAACCTTGTGATTTAGAAAGTACGTTATGGATACCTACGGATTCCAATACGGCACGTACTGTACCTCCTGCGATTACTCCGGTACCCTCAGTAGCTGGTTGTAAGAATACACGAGCTCCGCCGTATTTTCCTTTTTGTTCGTGGGGCAAGGTAGTACCGTTAAGAGGGATACGCACTAAATTTTTCTTAGCGTCTTCTACTGCTTTAGTAATAGCTTCAGAAACCTCCTTAGATTTTCCTAAACCGTGACCAACCACGCCGTTTTCGTCGCCTACTACAACGATAGCAGAGAAACCGAAAGCGCGACCACCTTTAGTTACTTTAGTAACACGTTGTACTCCTACCAAACGGTCTTTCAATTCCAAACCACTTGGTTTTACATATTCTACATTTTTATATTTCTGATACATAGTTATTAGAATTTAAGTCCGCCTTCTCTAGCACCGTCGGCTAATGATTTTACACGTCCGTGGTAAAGGTATCCCCCGCGATCGAAGGATACTTTTTCGATACCTTGTTTTAAAGCTTTTTCAGCAATAGCTTTACCGACCAATGCTGCTTTTTCAGTTTTAGTACCTTTGGCGGCACTAATTTCTTTATCACGTGAAGATGCAGCCAACAGAGTAGTTCCTTTAGTATCGTCTATGATTTGTACATAGATTTCGTTATTACTTCTGAAAACAGCCAAACGAGGTTGTTCAGCAGTACCTTTTACTACTTTTCTGATTCTGCTTTTAATACGTTGTCTTCTTTCTATTCTTGATAATGCCATTGTTCTAACTATTAAGCTGATTTACCTGCTTTTCTTCTCAACTCTTCGCCTACAAATTTCACACCTTTACCTTTGTAAGGTTCAGGTTTGCGGAAGCTACGGATTTTAGCCGCTACTTGACCGAGTAGTTGTTTGTCGTGAGAAGTTAATTTAATGATAGGGTTTTTACCTTTCTCGTTGATTGTCTCGAGTTTAATTTCTTTTGGCAATTCGAGAATGATGTTGTGAGAGAAACCGAGGGCTAAATCTAACTTTTGTCCTTGGTTAGCTGCACGGTATCCAACCCCTACTAACTCTAATTCTTTAGTGAATCCTTCAGAAACACCTACGACCATATTATGAACTAAGGCACGGTATAATCCGTGTTTAGCGTTTTGGTCTTTGGTAGCATCTGTAGTTTCAAACACTAAATGTCCATCTTCTTGCTTTACAGCAATGTCTTTAACCTCTTGGGTTAATTCGCCTAACTTCCCCTTTACGGTTACAACGTTATCTTTGATAGTAACGGTAACGCCTGCGGGAATATTGATGGGTGCTTTACCTATTCTTGACATTCTTTATTGTCTTTTTATTGATTAGTAAACGTAACAAATTACCTCTCCACCGATATTGAGTTCTCTAGCTTTTTTACCTGTCATCACGCCTTGTGATGTAGAGATGATAGCAATACCCAATCCGTTTAATACTCGAGGTAGGTTATCAGCGCCAGCGTACTTTCTCAGACCTGGACGGCTGGCTCTTTCAATATGCCTAATAACGGGTTCTTTAGTCACTTTGTCGTATTTCAAAGCTATTTTGATAGTACCTTGAACAGTAGAGTCATCAAATTTATAGCTAAGAATGAATCCTTGGTCGAAAAGGATTTTAGTAATTTCCTTTTTGAGTTTAGATGCAGGGATTTCTACGACTCTATGACCTGCGCTATTAGCATTTCTAATTCTTGTTAAATAATCTGCGATAGGATCTGTATACATAAATTTGTCCTTTTAAATTATTACCAACTTGCTTTTTTTACACCAGGAATTAATCCTTTGTTTGCCATTTCGCGGAATAACACACGTGAAATTCCAAAAGTGCGCATATACCCTTTAGGGCGTCCTGTAAGTTTGCAACGATTGTGCAGACGGACAGGAGAAGCATTTTTAGGGATTAGCTGAAGTGCTTCATAATCAGCAGCTTCTTTTAGAGCTTTGCGTTTAGCAGCATATTTAGCTACTAACTTTTGACGTTTCACCTCGCGGGCTTTCATTGATTCTTTAGCCATATACTTAGTTCTTTTTAAAAGGTAATCCTAATTCGCTTAATAATGATTTAGCTTCTTTATCAGTGTGAGCTGATGTAACGAAGGTAATATCCATACCTGCAATCTTGTTGATTTTATCAATGTCGATTTCAGGGAATATGATTTGTTCGGTAACGCCTAAGTTGTAGTTACCTCTACCATCGAAGCCATTTGCTTTCACGCCTTGGAAGTCTCTTACACGAGGAAGAGCTGTAGTGATAAGGCGGTCTAAGAACTCATACATTCTTTCGCCACGAAGGGTAACTTTGGCACCGATAGCCATACCTTTACGGAGTTTGAAAGAAGCTACGTCCTTTTTAGAATAAGTGGCAACAGCTTTCTGACCAGTAATTTTGGTAAGTTCGTCTACAGCATAGTCGATTTGTTTTTTATCGGCTACGGCTGAACCAACACCGCGGCTCACAACTATTTTTTCAAGTTTAGGAACCTGCATTACGTTTTTATAGCCAAATTCTTCTTTTAGAGCCGCAATGACGCGCTCTTTGTATTCTTGTTTTAATCTAGGTACGTAAGCCATATTATATTACTACATTAGATTTTTTAGAAATTCGCACTTTTTTACCGTCACGTACTTCGAATCCTACACGAGTAGTTTTTTTCGTTTTAGGGTCGATGAGGGCGAGGTTAGAAATGTGAATAGATGCTTCTTTTTCTACGATTCCACCTTGAGGTTTTTGAGCGTTAGGTTTGGTGTGCTTTTTCACCAGGTTAACTCCCTCAATAATCGCTCTGTTCTTCTCGCGATCTACACGTAATACTTTGCCTTCTTTACCTTTTTCGTCTCCAGCAATTACTTTTACGGTATCTCCAGTTTTAATTTTTAGTTTCATCATTTACTTTAGTTAAAAATTAAAGCACTTCTGGTGCTAATGAAACGATCTTCATAAATTGTTTATCACGAAGTTCTCTCGCTACAGGTCCGAACACACGGGTACCTCTCATTTCACCAGCTGCGTTCAAGAGAACGCAAGCGTTTTCATCAAATCGGATATAAGAACCATCGGCACGGCGTACTTCTTTCTTAGTTCTTACAACCACCGCGGTAGAAACTTGTCCTTTTTTTACGTTTCCGTTAGGGGTAGCTTCTTTGACGGTAACTACAATCTTATCGCCAACAGAGGCGTATCGGCGCTTAGTACCACCGAGTACACGGATTGTTAGCACTTCTTTAGCGCCAGTATTATCGGCTACTTTTAGTCTTGATTCTTGTTGTACCATAATTACTTAGCTCTTTCAATGATTTCTACTAATCTCCAGCATTTGGTTTTGCTCAATGGACGTGTTTCCATTATACGCACAGTATCACCAATGTTGCAATCGTTTTTTTCGTCGTGCGCAACATATTTTTTAGTGCGCAACACGAACTTACCATACATAGGGTGTTTTACACGTTTCACTTCTGAAACTACGATAGATTTATCCATTTTGTTGCTTGTAACAACCCCTATTCTTTCTTTTCTTAAATTTCTTTTTTCCATAAGGCAGGTTCGAATTATTGTAATTCTCGTTTAGTTAGCTCACAAGCCAATCTCGCGATAGTTCTTCTTACGTTACGTAATTGAATTGGTTTTTCCAATGACGAAATTGCGTGTGCCATTTTCAAATCTGCATACGATTTCTTAAACTCACCAAGCTTTTCTTGTAGCTCAGTTATTGTCAATTTGTTAATTTCAGACTGTTTCATTGTTCTTTAATTAATTTTGATAATCTCTTGCTACAACGAATTTTGTTTTCACGGGTAGCTTTTGAGCTGCGAGGCGTAGCGCTTCTTTGGCTACGTCGAGCGGCACACCGCCTACCTCAAACATTATTCTTCCTGGTTTTACTACGGCTGCCCAGTATTCTACGGCACCTTTACCTTTACCCATACGTACTTCCAAAGGCTTTTTGGTAATAGGTTTATCTGGGAAGATTTTGATCCAAAGTTGACCTTCACGTTTCATATAACGGGTAGCAGCTACACGAGCTGACTCGATTTGGCGAGAAGTGATGAATGCTGAATCTAACGATTTAATTCCGAAAGTACCATTAGAAAGGAGCGCCCCGCGGTGAGATACACCTTTCATTCTGCCTTTTTGTTGTTTACGATATTTCGTTCTTTTTGGCTGTAACATCTTTCTTGTTCTTTAAAAAATTACTTTTTACGACGCGCTCTTTTGGGTGCACCAGCAGGCTTGTCAGTTGATTTACCAGAGAAGTTTCCACCGGTGGCTTTTTTAGTCATACCTACGAGTGGGGAGAGTTCTCTTTTACCATAGATTTCGCCTTTCATAATCCACACTTTGATTCCCATACGACCGTATGTAGTGTGAGCTTCGTCAATAGCGTAATCAATATCAGCTCTAAAGGTTGAAAGAGGGATACGACCTTCTTTAAAGCTTTCGGAACGTGCCATTTCGGCTCCATTCAAACGACCTGAAATCATTACCTTGATACCTTCGGCATTCATACGCATAGCGGAAGCGATAGCCATTTTGATAGCGCGTTTGTAAGAAACACGACCTTCGATTTGGCGAGCGATGCTTGCTGCAACAAGAGCTGCGTCGAGCTCAGGGCGTTTGATTTCAAAAATGTTGATTTGGATGTCTTTACCAGTGATTTTCTTAAGTTCTTCTTTCAACTTGTCTACCTCCTGGCCGCCTTTACCGATAATAATACCAGGACGAGCGGTGGTGATAGTAACGGTTACAAGTTTGAAAGTACGTTCGATAATCACGTGAGCAACACTAGCTTTAGATAAACGAGCGAGAACATATTTTCTGATTTTATCATCTTCAGCGAGTTTATCTCCGTAATCATTGCCTCCATACCAGTTAGACTCCCATCCTCTGATAATTCCTAGGCGATTTCCGATTGGATTTGTCTTTTGTCCCATAGTTTATCTTAGCTTTCTGTGTTAAAATTTTTAGCTCCAAGTACCAAAGTTATGTGGTTAGAGCGTTTTCTAATTCTGTGTGCTCTTCCTTGTGGAGCTGGGCGTAAGCGTTTAAGGATAGCGCCACCATCCACACGGATTTCTTTGATGAATACTCCTGCTTCTTCCAAATTAGCGTCCTCGTTTTTAGCTTGCCAGTTAGCAATAGCTGAAAGCAACAATTTTTCTAAACGAGCGGCTGCTTCTTTTTGGTTGAATTTCAAAATAGCCAAGGCTTTGTCTACTTGCTGACCGCGAACTAAATCCGCTACTAAGCGCATTTTTCGAGGAGAAGTAGGGCAGTTATTTAACTTCGCGAAAGCCAAGCTTTTTTTAGCTTCTTTAATTTCGTCTGCTCTTAATTTTTTTCTAACTCCCATAGCCTTAATTATTTTTTACCTTTATTTTTTGCACCTGCATGTCCACGGAAGGAACGAGTAGGTGAAAATTCTCCTAATTTATGTCCCACCATATTTTCAGTGATGTATACAGGGACAAACTGACGACCGTTGTGAACTGCAATAGTTTGGCCAACGAAGTCTGGAGTAATCATAGAAGCGCGTGACCAAGTTTTGATAACGTTTTTCTTACCAGACTGTATATTTTGTTGGATTTTCTTTTCCAAGCTATAGTGAACGTAAGGTCCTTTTTTTAATGAACGTGCCATTTGTTAGTCTCTTATTTTTTTCTGCGTTCTACAATATACTTATTACTTGCTTTGGTTTTAGAACGAGTTCTATAACCTTTCGCTGGGATACCTTTACGTGAGCGTGGGTGACCACCGGTAGCACGACCTTCACCACCACCCATTGGGTGATCGACAGGGTTCATAACTACAGCACGTGTACGAGGACGGCGTCCTAACCAGCGTGAGCGACCTGCTTTACCTGAAAGTACCAATTGGTGATCAGAGTTTGATACGGCTCCTATGGTTGCGAGGCAAGTGAGGAGGATCATACGAGTTTCACCTGAAGGTAGCTTTACAGTAGCATACTTACCATCTTTTGCCATTAGTTGAGCAAAAGTTCCTGCAGAACGAGCGATGTTAGCTCCTTGTCCAGGGCGCAATTCAATACAAGAAATTACAGTACCGAGAGGGATTTGAGAGAGCGGCATTGCGTTACCGATTTCAGGTGCGATGTTTTCTTGACCTGAAACGATTACTTGATCTACTTTCAAACCTGCTGGAGCGATGATGTAACGTTTTTCGCCGTCGGTGTATTGAACAAGAGCAATGAATGCTGTTCTGTTAGGGTCGTACTCGATAGAAACTACTTTGGCATCTACGCCGAATTTGTTTCGTTTGAAGTCGATAATACGGTACTTTTTCTTATGACCACCACCAATGTAACGCATGGTCATTTTTCCTTGATTGTTTCTACCACCAGTCTTTTTCAACGGAACGAGCAAGCTCTTTTCCGGCTTATCAGTAGTAATGGTGTCGAATTCGTTTACTACTCTAAAACGCTGACCGGGGGTAATCGGTTTTAATTTTCTAACTGACATTTTTGTCTATTTGTTAAATACTTATATATTACTATAAAAATCTATAGTTCCATCTTCTACTTGCACAACTGCTTTTTTAACAGCGTTAGTTTTAGCGATTTGCAAGCCTGTTTTTGTATAACGAGTAGATCGTTTAGGTCCGTAGTTAAGAGTACGCACGGATTTCACTTTAACGCCATAAGTAGCTTCAACTTCATTTTTGATTTGAATCTTGTTAGCGTCCTTAGCTACTACGAACGTATAGCAGTTTCTCAACTCGCTATTGTCGTTTGCTTTTTCTGTATTTACAGGTTTAATTAATACGCTCATTTCCTTCTTATTTTGTTAAAATTGACTCTAAAACTGCTACTGAGCTCTCAGTAAGTACTACGTTTGAAGCATTCACTAATTGATAAGTGTTTAACTCTGAAGCGGTTACTACACTTGAAGTAGGTACGTTACGAGAGGACAAATATACATTATTATTTGTATTTGGTAACACAAAAAGTGATTTTTTATTTTCTAAGCCCAAAGATTTTACAACTGCGGTGAAATCTTTAGTTTTTGGAGCGTCGAAATTTAAATCTTCAACTACAACGAGGGCTTGGTTTTGTAGTTTAGCACTGAGGGCAGAACGGCGAGCCAAGCGTTTTACGTTTTTAGTAAGTTTTTGTGTATAGTCTTTAGGACGAGGACCGAATATGCGTCCACCACCCACAAATACAGGAGATTTTACGCTACCTGCACGAGCTGTACCAGTACCTTTTTGTTTTTTGATTTTGCGAGTACTTCCAGCCACTTCGTTTCTTTCTTTAGCCTTGTGAGTACCTTGACGTTTGTTAGCTAAATAGCGTTTAACATCTAAGTATACTACGTGATTATTAGGCTCAATACCGAACACAGCATCAGAAAGGGTTACCTTTCTACCTGTTTCTTTTCCTTGTATATTTAATACTGCTACTTCCATTATTTGTGAATAGTTACGTAAGCATTTTTGTGACCTGGAATACAACCTTTTACTACTAAAAGATTTTTCTCAGTAACCACTTTCAATACTTTCAAGTTTTGTACTGTTACCTTTTCAGCTCCCATACGCCCAGCCATACGCATACCTTTGAATACGCGAGAGGGATAAGACGAAGCACCTACTGAACCTGGTGCTCTGAGGCGGTTATGCTGACCGTGAGTAGTTTGACCTACTCCGCCAAAACCGTGGCGACGCACTACCCCTTGGAAACCTTTACCTTTAGAAACGCCTGTGATATCCACAAACTCTCCTTCGGTGAAGAAATCGACGGTGATAGTATCACCTAATTTGTAATTGTCTTCAAAACCTTGGAATTCAACAACTTTTTTCTTTACAGAAGTACCTGCTTTTTTGAAGTGACCAAGCTCTGCTTTGGTAGCACGTTTTTCTGCTTTGTCATCGAAACCAAGTTGAAGAGCATCATAGCCATCAACCTCTTTGGTTCTGACTTGGGTAACTACGCAAGGACCTGCTTCGATGATGGTACAAGGTATATTTTTACCGTTCTCATCAAAAATGCTGGTCATTCCTACTTTTTTTCCGATTAACCCAGACATAAAATTAAATATTAAATTAGTTATTAGTTCTTTTTTAATTGACAATTAACAATTGATTATTGACAATTATTATAATGTTTCAGGGTCAAAAAATGCTCGAGACTTTTTAACCCTGAATCATTTTTATCCGTTTTTCCCTAACCCACAGTTTCGGGACATTTTAGTAAAGTTATCAAACTTTGATTTCTACTTCTACACCACTTGGCAATTCCAATTTCATCAAAGCATCAATAGTTTTTGATGAAGAGCTATAGATATCTAAAAGACGTTTATGAGAGCTCAATTGGAACTGTTCACGTGCTTTTTTATTTACGTGAGGTGAGCGCAACACAGTAAAGATTTTCTTGTGTGTAGGTAATGGAATAGGACCTGTAACTACTGCACCTGTTGCTTTTACTGTTTTTACGATTTTCTCAGCAGATTTATCTACCAAGTTATGGTCGTAAGATTTTAACTTTATTCTTATTTTTTGTTGATTACCCATTTTTTCAATAAATTAGTTGCCTCTGGCATTTTTAATTACTTCGTCTGCAATGTTTGAAGGAGTTTCAGCATAATGAGAGAACTCCATTGTAGAAGTAGCACGACCTGATGAAAGAGTGCGAAGCGCTGTTACATAACCGAACATTTCAGATAGTGGAACAAATGCTTTAATTACTTTAGCACCGTTACGATCGTCCATATTGTTTACTTGACCACGACGGCGGTTCAAGTCTCCTACGATATCACCCATATTTTCCTCTGGAGTAATAACTTCCAATTTCATAATAGGCTCCATCAATACAGCTTTTGCAGCACGAGCAGCTTCTTTGTACCCCAATTTGGCTGCCAACTCGAATGACAATGAGTCTGAATCGACAGGGTGGAATGAACCATCGATAAGAACAATCTTCATCGCGTCCATTTCGAAGCCTGCCAAAGGCCCGTTCTTCATTGCTTCTTTGAAACCTTTTTCAACTGATGGGATATACTCTTTAGGAATGTTACCACCTTTGATTTCGTTTACGAACTCAAGACCTACTTTGCCTTCTTCGGCTGGTTCCATACGGAATACGATGTCGGCAAATTTACCACGTCCACCTGTTTGCTTTTTGTAAACTTCGCGGTGGTCAGCTTTAGCAGTGATAGCCTCTTTATACTCTACTTGAGGTTGTCCTTGGTTTACTTCTACTTTGAACTCGCGTTTGAGACGGTCTACAATGATATCCAAGTGCAACTCACCCATACCAGAAATGATAGTTTGCCCAGAAGCTTGGTCAGTTTTTACTTGGAAGGTTGGGTCTTCTTCAGCGAGTTTAGCTAAAGCCATACCTAATTTATCAACGTCGGCTTTTGTTTTAGGCTCTACAGCGATACCGATTACTGGATCAGGGAATACCATACTTTCGAGTACGATAGGATATTTCTCATCGCAAAGGGTATCACCCGTTTTGATATCTTTAAAACCTACTGCAGCCCCTATATCACCTGCTTCAATATATTCGATAGGGTTTTGTTTATTAGCGTGCATCTGGTAGATACGAGAGATACGCTCTTTGTTATTTGAACGAGTGTTCAACACATAAGAACCTGCATCGAGGTGACCAGAATAAGCGCGGAAGAATGCTAAACGACCTACGTAAGGGTCAGTAGCAATCTTGAATGCCAAGGCTGCAAAAGGAGCGTCAACGGCTGGCTTGCGGAGTGCAGGCTCACCTGTTTCAGGATTAGTACCCTCAATAGCTTCTTTATCAAGCGGTGATGGCAAATAACGACATACCGCATCAAGCATAAATTGTACTCCTTTATTTTTGAATGATGAACCGCATACCATAGGAATGATAGCCATATCCATTACTGCTGCGCGCAATGCCTTATGGATTTCGTCTTCAGTAATTGAGCTTTCATCTTCCATAAATTTCTCAAGTAATCCTTCGTCATAGCCCGCTACCTCTTCAATTAATTGAGCGCGATATTTGGCTACATCCTCTTTCATATCGGCAGGAATTTCTACTACGTCGAAAGTAGAACCTGAATTTTCTTCGTGCCATACGATGGCGCGGTTTTTAATCAAATCTACAACACCTTTAAAATCTGCTTCGTCACCGATAGGCAATACGATAGGAACCGCGTTAGATTTGAGCATATCTCTCACCTGGTTGCAAACGTTGAGGAAATTAGCTCCTTGACGGTCCATTTTGTTTACAAACCCAATACGAGGTACTTTGTAGTTATCAGCCAAACGCCAGTTGGTTTCCGATTGAGGTTCTACCCCATCAACGGCAGAGAAAAGGAATACTAAGCCGTCAAGTACACGTAAGGAACGGTTTACCTCAACGGTAAAATCGACGTGGCCTGGGGTATCGATAATGTTGAAGTGATACTCTTTAGCATCGGCGGTAGGTTTACCATTTTCGGTAGGGAAGTTCCATTTACAGGTAGTAGCCGCTGAAGTAATAGTAATACCGCGTTCAGCCTCTTGTTCCATCCAGTCCATAGTAGAAGCACCATCGTGTACTTCACCAATTTTATGCGTTTTACCGGTATAGAAAAGGATACGCTCGGTAGTAGTGGTTTTACCGGCATCGATATGTGCGGCAATACCTATGTTTCTTGTATATTTTAAATCTCTACTCATCGTGTTAATTAAAATCTAAAGTGTGAGAATGCCTTGTTAGCTTCAGCCATACGGTGCGTATCCATTTTTTTCTTCACAGCAGCACCTTCTTCTTTAGAGGCAGCGATAATTTCGGCAGCCAATTTCTGAGCCATTGATTTCTCATTGCGTTTACGAGCGAAACCGATGAGCCATTTCATCGCCATAGACACTTTGCGGTCTGGGCGGATTTGCATAGGAATTTGGAAGGTAGCACCACCCACACGACGTGAACGCACCTCAACGTGAGGCATCACATTGCTAAGAGCGTCTTTCCAAACATCTAATGCCGACTTTTCGTCGTTATTCTTCTTTTGTTCTACGATATCAATTGCGTCGTAGAATACTTTAAAAGCCACTGACTTTTTACCGTCCCACATAAGGTTATTCACGAAACGCGTAACCAATTGGTCGTTAAACTTAGGGTCTGGTAAAAGGGGGCGTTTTTTAGCCTGTCTTTTTCTCATTTCTTTTCAGTTAAAAGATTTTGTGTGTTAAATTACTTTTTCTTTTTGTCGGCGGGAGCTGCTTGTCCTGGTTTAGGGCGTTTCGCACCGTATTTAGAACGGCGTTGCGTTCTACCTGCTACCCCAGCCGTATCGAGAGCACCACGAACAATGTGGTATCTAACACCTGGTAAATCTTTTACCCTTCCGCCTCGTACCAATACTATCGAGTGCTCTTGGAGGTTGTGACCTTCACCAGGTATGTAAGCGTTCACCTCATTGCCATTAGTCAAGCGAACACGAGCTACTTTACGCATAGCTGAGTTCGGCTTTTTAGGCGTTGTGGTGTACACACGTGTACATACACCTCGGCGTTGTGGGCACGAATCCAAAGCAACCGATTTACTCTTCTTGGTAATTCTGGTTCTTCCTTTTCGTACTAATTGTGAAATTGTTGGCATAATTTACAATACTATATATTTGTTTATTTGTTTACTTGCTGTTAGTCCTTAGAGATTAGTCCATAGGACTTAGAGGTTTGGACTTAATTATCCAAAGCGGGTGCAAAAGTACAACTATTTTTTAAAACTGCAAAACCAACTGAAATATAAGTAATAGGAGATAAGAAGTAAGAAATTATGAATTCCTATAGTTCTTCATAGATACAATGCAATTTTATAGACTGAATATCAGCCGTTTATATGCTAAATATCTACTAAACACTTTATATTATAACAACTTATATCTCCTACATTTTTGTTACAAATATCACAAAATAATTAGTAGTTCTGTTAATGCAAGAGAGATACAGAATCTTTTTTTGAATATATAAAGGTATACACATTCCTTTAACGTCATTTCGACATAACAAAATTCTAACCTACAATCATATTTGCATTACAAACCTCTGAGCTCTGTACTTTACATACCTAATTGTAAGTCTCCTATTTTCCCTTCCCGTTGCGATAGCTTCCTTTATTCGACCCCGTCCAACTCCTCTCCGAGCTTCTTCAACTAATCTGCTAATTTTTTCATTCCCTCATTTTTAAATTTGCTAATTTTCCATCTGCCTATCGTGCCACGACCTTTTTCTTTCGTCTAGCAACCCTATTATTAGTATTTTTCTCTTAACTTTTACTACTAACTATCAACCACTTACATAGCCTTCGTATAACAATCATCCAAGATTCGCATAAACTTCCTGTAAGCTTTGTATAAGTTAAGCATAAGATTTCTTCAAACAAAAAAGCAACTTTCTTCACCATTTAAAGTTTCGTTTTCTTTCTTTTAATTAAATGTCAAAACATAAAAAAAAGACGACATAAAATGTCGTCTTTTCTCCTATAAATATAATATCTCTTGTTAAAAAATTACATATGAAAACTCAAAACCAACAGTAGGGAAAACTTTTTTAGCTTTTGTCTTTAAGTTATCATATTTCCCCAAACCAATATGTGTTTCAAAAAGCATATCTTTCCCTAAAGGAAGTTGTATTCCCCAATGAAACTCATTAATCATCACCGTACCATAAGTTCCTCCAAAACTAAACTTATTTTGAAAGGCAATATAATTCCCTACATTGTTAATGATAGAACTTTCACGCTTGACGCGCTTGGCTCGGTTATAAATATATCTTGCCGATAGGCGCGTAAAAGGACTAAACCACCTATCTGATTTCATTGAAACACCTATCGTTTCGCCATCATAAGGGTTATCAGTAAGATGATTCATTAAACCTCCACCCAAACCCGCCGTAAGCAAAAATCTATTACTCACCGGTTGCTGATAGGTTACATCAAGTCCTTGAAAGCTCAACCCTACTTGCAGTTGTTGTTTTAATGGTTCTATTTCTTGAGTTTGAGCGATAGCAAAAAAAGGAAATAGACATAATAAAAAGTATTTTCTTTTCATATTATCATTATTCACTTATTATAAATTTACTTCCTCCCCATTCTCCATCATAAAATGCACCAGTTTCTATATCTAAAGATACCTTATTTACCTTCCTCCAAGAAGTATCAATACCCAAACCAATACTTTGTGAACTTCCTTTTACACTATAACCGATAGTTAATTCATTTAATCTTACATTTTGTGGTATCTTAAACGTTCTACTAGCAACAGCTAAGCCTCTTACCTCTTCTATTTCATTTGTTATTTTATATGAAGCTACCATTATTTCGTTTGTATCTATATCATTTTGTAATACAATCAATCCCTTAGGTTTCTCTGAATAACTACCTGCCACTTGATTAAATAAAGTATACGCTTGCTTCATAATATCTGTATTCTTAACACCAAAATTCTTACCCATTGCAGTCACAACAACAACCTCTTTCACTTGATTCTCAAAAAAGCCTGTAAAATCAAAACTAACATTATATTTGGGAGTAAATGTTTGAGGTATTATAGGTTGAAAAGATTGAGCGGCAGATGCTATTTCTTCTAATGAAGGAGTATAATCTATTACAACAGAACTATTATCATCTTTTCTAAAAACATTAGATACAAAAACAGCAACTTTATGATAAGAATTATTTATAATCTTCTGTACTTCTGTATAGAATTTTTCTAAGTCTTTTACGGGTACACTTATTTTTAACTTCAATCTTCTTTCATCAAAAGACAGATTAGCTTCATTAATCTTTAAATAAACTTTTTTTGCATCTCTCCTAGAATACCAACCTAACCAAGTTTTTTGTTTAAATTTAGCCTGTGCATAAACATCAGTGAATAGATAATAATCCTCAACAGCAAACGTAGTTCTTAATTTTCTCTTACCTCCTTTAAATTTATATTCACAAACATAAGATCTACCAAATATATTATCTATCCAACTTGCTTTTTCATTAACACAAGTATTATAGTGAGATGTAGATAAAGGAAATTCTTGATTTCTTATTGCATCGTATAATTGTCGTGTTTTTTCTTCACCATAATCAAATGGATAAGGATTGCCACTATGAAGTTTCATTCCCATAGAATCTAATTCTCTTGGGGTGTAAAGCCTTATAAAACCTCCTATCTGTTGAGTTCCAGAAGATGAACTAGGACGAGAAGTAACTGAACCTATACTTTTTTTTGATTCAAGATAAGCATCTAACATTTTTTGTTTATCAGCCTTAACTATATAAACTCCTTCTTCTGTATATCTATAAATTGAATCTCCTACTTGAATTTCTCCCTTTGCATTTAATAAAGATGAAAATTTATCATTTTTTATTAATTCATAATCTTCTTCATCTTCATCAACATCTAAAGAAGGCCTTCTACTTAACATAGACATAGATAAATAGTTACTAGCATTTATCACATTTCTCCGTGCTAACAACAATTCATTGTATTGCTTTTCGTCAATTTTTTTCTATGGGCTCATAAGGAAGAAACCCTTCTTCATAAAAAGAAGCTATTTGTCCTTCATTTTTTTCATATGAATCTATAAACATTTTCACATTCTCTCTGTTTGTGAAGTTTAATACATTCATTTCTTTATTATATTCAACAAAATTCTCTTTCCTTTCAATAGGGGGATTTTGTATATCCTCAACGGAATCTTGTTTTTGACAGCTAATAAAACTAACTAATACCGTTAGTATATAAAATAAATTATTCTTTTTTTTCATCTTTAAAAATTGTTTTTGATATTACTTTTTATTATTTCATTACTAATATTTCTACTCTCTTAATGCTGCGCCAAATTGTTTTTCAAAAGCATCTTGGAGGCGTTGCATCGTTTTGTCGATTTGTTTATCTGTAAGAGTTTTATTGTTGTCTTGAAGTACAAAACTGAGGGCATAGCTCTTCTTGCCTTCGGGTAGTTTGTCGCCTTGGTACACATCAAAAAGATTTACGTGTTTTAAGAGGTTTTTCTCGGTAGCATATGCCTTTTCGTAAAGGTCGGCGAAGGTTACTTTCTCATCGAGCAAAAGGGCTAAATCACGACGTACTTCGGGGTATTTAGCAATTTCCTTGTATACCACTTTATGGTCTTGCACTTGTTCTAAAATCACTTCCCAATGCAAATCAGCTACAAGCACCTCTTGTTTAATATCGAAATCTTTAAGCACTTTGCTTTTTACTACTCCTATCGTTCCTAAAAGGGTCTCCCCTATTTGCCAACGGAAGCCTTCACTACTCAACGTGTCGTTAGCTTCTAAAGGCAAAATAGTGATTTCCTTCAAGCCGAGACGTTCGAAGAGAGATTCTACCACTCCTTTGAGCTCAAAGAAAGAGGTTTTTTGAGCGGGAGCACCCCAATACTCAGGTTGGGTATTGCCTGTGAGATATAACACCAAATGCTTGTTTTCAGTATAATTACCATCGATATAGTGATAGTTCTTGCCAAACTCGAACAACTTCAAATCGGAGCGTTTGCGGTTGTTATTATAAGCAATCACTTCTAAGCCTGAAAACACTAGATTTTTACGCATATAGCCCAAATCGCTACTCAAAGGATTGAGGAGTTTTACTGCTTGCTCTGGATTTTCGGCATAAGTAGTAATCTCTTTTTCTGACACAAGACTGTTGGTCATTATCTCAAAGAAGCCTTTCGCTACCAACTGGTCGGCTACCACATTTTGTATATTGTGGTCGTCGTATTTGTTAGAATACGACATTGTAGCATTTAGCTTTTCAGAGAAAATGACATTGTTGTAGCCATAGATACGAAGGATTTCCTCTATTACATCGGCTTCACGCTGTACATCTACGCGGTACGAAGGGACTGACAAACCTAACCCACGTTCGGTAAACGAATTTACTTTGATATCTAAAGAGTGTAAGATAGCCTTAATCGTATCGCGTGAAATCTTCTGACCAATAAGTTTATCTATTTTCTCAAAAGTAAGAAACACCTGAAAATCTTCTTGCTTTTTAGGATAAAAATCTATCACATCTGATGATATAACCCCTCCTGCAATATTTTCAATCAGTACTGCGGCATACATTAGGGCGTATTTACAATCTTCTATATTAATACCGCGCTCAAAGCGATAAGAAGCATCGGTATTGATACCGTGACGTTTGGCTGTTTTGCGCACCGATACAGCATCGAAATAAGCACTTTCTAAAAATACATTGCGAGTAAAATGAGTGATACCTGAGTTTTCACCGCCTAATACCCCTGCTATACAGAGAGGTTTTTCGGCATCACAAATCATAATGTCTTCAGCGTTGAGGGTGCGTTCTACTCCGTCGAGGGTTTTAAACTTTGTGCCTTCGTCGACATTCTTTACAATCACCTTGCGACCAATAATATGGTCGGCATCAAAAGCGTGAATAGGTTGTCCCATTCCGTGCAGTACGTAGTTTGTAGCATCTACTACGTTGTTCTTAGGAGTAATGCCTATGGCTTTGAGCTTGTTTTGTAACCATTCAGGCGATTCGTCTACGCGTACATTACTAATGGTAACGCCGGTATAGCGAGGTACGAGTTTTTTGTTCTGCACCTCTATATCTATTTTAAGTGAACGGTTATCGACGTGGAATTTTGTAATAGAAGGGGTGATGAGCTCTAATGAAATACCTTTTTGCATCAAGCCTGCACGTAAGTCGCGTGCTACGCCATAGTGGCTCATTGCATCGGCGCGGTTAGGAGTCAGTCCTATTTCAAACACTTCGTCGGTTTCTACTTCAAACACCTTACTGGCAGGGGTACCTACTTCCCATTTACTGTCGAGCACCATAATGCCATCGTGACTTTCGCCTAAGCCGAGTTCGTCTTCAGCGCAAATCATACCGTAACTCTCTTCGCCACGAATTTTACCTTTCTTAATTTCGAAAGGCTTACCTTCTTTGTCGTAGAGTACTGTGCCAATAGTAGCTACAAGTACTTTCTGCCCTTGTGCTACGTTAGGAGCTCCACAAACGATTTGCAAAGGAGCTTCGCCTCCTACGTCTACTTTGGTGATTTTAAGTTTATCGGCGTTAGGGTGTTTTTCGCATTCGAGTACGTGACCTACCACTACCCCTTTGAGTCCCCCTTTTACGCTTTCGAAGTGTTCAATCCCTTCTACTTCTAAGCCTAAATCAGTAAGGATGACCGCTGTATCTTCAGCAGGCATTTCTAACTTCAAATATTGTTTTAACCAGTTATATGATATTTTCATAGTTGTTTTTTTTCAATCTTCAATCAAGCGTTACTACACTTTGGCAAAGTTTGAAACTTTGCCAAAGCTGAATAACTTATTTATTATTATTCAAGTTCAAATCGGTATAAACTTTCTTTTTTATGGCAGTATTTAAAGTTCTCTATTCCTTCAAATAATAGTAATACTTCATTTCTTGCTACAGATGTTGGACTTGTGGACAAAATGCTTTTATATGAAGAGAATAGATATTCTTCTATTTTTTGTTGTATATCCAAAGGATTTCTATTTACATATACTATAACCTGTCTTAGGTAAGATTCATCTAAAATCTTTTTGCGTTTAAAAGGTCTTTCAAACAATGAGCCGTGTCGTTCAAAACGTTTATTAAAAGCTTGGGTATAACTACTAATAAGTTTACCTACTTGTTTACTAACAACAGAGTCTTCTGAATGTAAGCCTTTTAAATTTGATGAAGGTATAGAGGTTTTATCTTTTACTTTTATGACCAAATGAAAATGATTAGGCATTAGACAATAAGCAAATACTTCTATATAATCAAGTAGATATTCTTTTACTTTCCGTAAGAAATAATAGCTATTTTCATTATCATTAAAAACAGTACAGCCGTTTATTCCTCGATTATAGATATGATAAAAACAATTTTGTTCTAAAAAATCTTGTCTAATATCCATTTTAAGTTTTTGGGGGTTTCAACTTTGCCAAAGGTGCGAGTCGCACAGGCAAAAACTTTGGCAAAGTGTATACCAATGTGTATACCTGTGTATACCGCAAAAAGTTATTACAGAGTGCAAAATTAGTAATTTTAGCAATAACCACAAAAAAAGCTATTCAAAAAAAAATGAATAGCTTTTAAAATCTATATTATTTAACAGTGAGTTAGTCGTTTTTCTTCTTCTTCAAGGTTTCGGTTACTTGAGCTGAAGCGGTAAAGGAGGTAATCATATTGTTGAGCATCTCACTACCAGCTTCGGGTGAGTTAGGAAGTAGGATAAGATTACTATTGGTTTGCTGACCTACGGCTTGCAAGGTATCGTAGTGTTGAGTAACCACAATAAGCGCTGAAGCTTCTTGCGAGCTGATACCTACTTTATGCAATACGTCTACACTCTCTACCAATCCGCGAGCAATTTCACGACGCTGGTCGGCGATACCTTGACCTTGCAAGCGTTTGCTTTCGGCTTCTGCTTTTGCTTTTTCGACGATGAGGATGCGTTGTGCATCACCTTCGTATTGAGCCGCTACTTTTTCGCGTTCGGCGGCATTGATACGGTTCATTGCGGCTTTTACTTGGGCATCGGGGTCGATATCGGTTACTAAGGTTTTGATGATGTCGTAACCGTAAGTTTCCATTGATTCTTGTACTTCGCGTTTTACGGCGATGGCGATATCGTCTTTCTTAACGAATACATCGTCGAGTTTCATCTTAGGGACTTCGGCGCGGACTACGTCGAATACATAGCTGGTAATTTGGTCGTGTGGGTATTCAAGCTTGTAAATGGCATCGTATACTTTTTCTTTGATCACCACGAACTGTACTGATACTTTGATTTTGACGAACACATCGTCCAAAGTTTTGGTTTCGACAATGACATCGAGCTGTTGGATTTTGAGGCTGATGCGAGCGGCTACTTTATCGATGATAGGTATTTTCATTTGTAAACCCGAATGACGAATGCTTTCGAATTTACCGAAACGTTCTACTGACACGGCGGTTTGTTGGCGCACAGTGAAGAAAGTAGATAGCAAAAATACTAATGCAAAAAAGAATAAAATGTAAAATAAATAGGGCATAATGTGAAATTTTATGGGTTATTAACGGCTACAAATGTACTTTCTTTTTTTGAATTGTGCAAGAAATATGAGAACAGAATTTTGAGTTTAAAATAATTTGAAGAGAATGAGGAAATTAGAGAATGAGAAAATGAGGAAATGGTGTGTGCTTGAGTTAGAGGGATGAGGCTGTGCCTCAGAAATTAAACAAAATTTAAACAAAATCAAGGCTACGCCTTATGAAATGGGGAGAGGTTGGTTGGGGTTTTTGAGGAAAAATTAGCAAATTAGAGAATGAGAAAATGAGGAAATTAGCAAATGGGGGAAGCGTTGAGGGGTTCGGAAGGAAACGGAAAAGTTCGGAAGAGAGCTGAGAGAAGTTTTGCTGAAAAAAGGGTGTAAGATGGGTGGGGTTAGCTT
>NZ_KB291201.1:0-13831 GCF_000318255.2 Capnocytophaga sp. oral taxon 380 str. F0488 | reverse complement strand
GAGCCGCACGGGCAGATAAACAAATGACGAACAATGAACGAAGAACAAATGGTGATAAAATAAAAGTAAGGTGAAGATATAATATATCAAGTTTTAACTTTACCAAAGTTTGAAATTTTCGCAAAGTGAGGACAAATATCTTGCAAAGTGTTATTCAATAAAGGTTTTTTCCTATCGATGTTGATAAAAAGAGGTTACTTAGTTTTTTTATTCCTGTAAAAATACTGTACCTTTGTCCGCTGAATACAAAACCTTACAGCAGTTACATTATTGAGTTATGTTTTTATTTTTTGATTTTAGCTTTCACCCTACCATAGAACTAGCTTTGCCTAATGCTTATTTAGCCGAAAAACAAAACGGATACGCCTCGTTTTACAAGAAAGCTACCACAGAAGTATTACATAGTTTGACTAACTTTGAACTATCAGAAAGTGAAAAAAAGGCTTTAAGTATCGTAAATAGTCTACAACCTAATATTCTACATCAAAAATACATCAAAAAAGGGAATAGTTTTGAGGAAATATACAAAAATGCCCAAATAAAAAAGCATATTCAGCAACAAATAGAAGAAAAAACAGCTGAATTACTTTCTATTATTGCAGAAAATAGTTTGTTTATCACTACTAACCACAATCACAAAGACGATATCAGTAAGAAAATACTACCCATAAGCACGAATATAATTGAACCTCTATTGGAATTTACAAAAATTGAAGGGGGTATTAGTTATCGGTTGTTGTTACAGAAAGACGATGAAAAATTATTGCCTTGTGAAAGCCATATCGAACTGCTGAACAACTCATACGCTTGGATTGTACTCAAAGGGCAAGTAGTGCGAGTAGCACATATTAAAGCTTCGCACCTTAAACCTTTTTTGAATAAAGAAAGTACCTTTATTCCCGAAAAAACTTTCCCTGAATACTTCGAGAAATTCCTTAAAAAAGTACTTAGAAATGCACAGGTAGAAGCAAAAGGCTTTAAAATTATTACTCAGAATGAATTAAAAGGTAGTGAATTGGATATTTTATACGATTTCTTTGCCAATCATTACAAAATATACATACACTTTGATTACAATGGTTATACTTTTGACAGTAATCAAGCGAAAAACAATCAGTCGAACTTAGAAATAAGCCCCAATAACGATATAAAAATATATAATTACCAACGAAATAAAGAAGAAGAAACAAGAAAGTATCGCCTTTTGGAACAGTTAGGTTTTGTGAACGACGGAGGTACTTTTTCAGTTGAAAGTAAAGACCCCTTTGCTTCGTATTTTCATCTGCTGCACTGCAAAAAAGATTTGGAAGAAGCAGGTTTGGGCTTTCATACTTTTAGCATAGAAGGTGGAAAACAGATCAGTGAACATCTGCCTGAGCTCATTTTTGCAGAAACAAGTACCGAAAACGATTGGTTTGACCTCAATATAAGAGTAAAACAAGGAGAAAATAGCTTTCATTTTAAAGATTTAATCAAGAATTTAAAAGAAAATAACCCTATTTACTTACTTCCTGATGGAAAAGCCTTCATTATTCCTCAAGAATGGTTTAGTAAGTTTGGTAGTATTGCCAAATATGCACAAATTAGGCAGGAGAAACTGCAAATTAGCAAGAGTAACTATGCACTCTTGGAAGCTGTACCCGAGATAAAACCTCAGAACTTAGTAGAAAAAGTGAGTTATACCCCCTCGCCTAACCTACAAGCTACCTTACGTCCGTATCAAATAGAGGGTGTGGAGTGGCTTTTACAACACTATTACAATGGTGTGGGGGCGTGCCTTGCTGATGATATGGGACTTGGGAAAACACTACAAACCATTGCCTTATTGGTGGCTATACACGATGCTTTACCCGAAAAAGCGATTGAAACTGCCGACCTTTTTTCAGGAATAGAAAAGAGTAAAGAGGCTCTAAAAGTATTGGTTATTCTGCCTTCATCGCTTATTTTTAATTGGTATGACGAGACTAAAAGGTTTGCCCCACATTTTAAATGCACACAATACGTGGGGACTGACCGAAAAGTAAAAGCCAAGCGCTTAGGCAATTACGATGTGGTTTTTACCAGTTATCCGATAGTAGAACGCGATGTGGAACTCTTCCAAAAGTACGAATTTAGGTATATCATTTTAGATGAAAGCCAGCGTATTAAAAACAAGAACTCAAAGACATTCAAAGCGATACATACCTTAAAAGCGACTCATCGCATTGCGCTGAGTGGGACACCTATTGAGAACTCACTCAGTGACTTATGGTCGCAGATGCAATTTATCAATCCGAATATACTGAAAAGTTATGCTTCGTTTTACAAGAACTATGAAGTGGAAATCAGCAAAAAGAAAAACACACAAGCCTTAGAGGAGTTAAAGACTATTATCAGTCCGTTTTTACTAAGGCGGACAAAGGAGCAAGTGCTTGACGATTTGCCAGAAATGGAAGAGCAAATTATCTACTGTCCTATGAGTGAAGCCCAACACAAATGGTATGAAACAGAAAAATCGAAAGTGCGTAACCAGCTTTTACAAATTAATGAGCCAATCTCTGAATTTAATACCTTAAATATGCTAATGAGGCTTAGAAAAATAAGCTTACACCCTAAATTAGTAGACAAAGAGAGTAAAATTGCATCAGGAAAGTACGAAGAAGTGATAAATTATATGGAGGAATTGCTACAATCATCTCGAAAAGCACTTATTTTTAGCAGTTTTGTGAGTCATTTAGCACTTTATGAAGAATGGTGTAACAAAAAAAGGATAAAATATGCTAAACTAACAGGCGAAACACCTTCGTTTGAGCGCAAGAACCAAGTAGAGATGTTTCAGAACAATCCTAGTATATCGTTCTTTTTCATTTCACTTAAAGCAGGTGAGGTAGGATTAAATCTCACGCAGGCATCTTATGTTTTGTTATTAGACCCGTGGTGGAATCCGTTTTCTGAAAAGCAAGCTATTGGGAGGGCTCACCGTATAGGGCAACAGAATAAAGTGAACGTAATACGCTTTGTGAGCAAGGATACCATTGAGGAGAAAATCATTAAATTACAGAAAAGTAAAACAGAACTTTCCGAAAACATTATCGATGAAAATCACATCATTAAGGAAGTAATGGAACAAATTGATAGCTTATTGGAATAATTTTTGTGCAATATTTTATTGTTAATTATCAATTATTTTTTACCTTTGCATCATTATGAAGATTAGATTATTTAAATTACCAAAGAACAAGCGCTTTAACTATACTCCTCGTTATTACGAAGGGAAGGAAGAAGGTAACCCTTTTGAGATGGGCTCACGCATTCGCAAAGACCGCGAAACTGTGACGAACCACTTCACGGAAGAATGGCGTTCTATCCGCAGTGAGAGTCGCAACCGAAAAAACGCAGGGGTAAACAAAACTTTTTGGATAGTGTTATTAGTATTAATATTGATAACTCTTTACTTCCTTGACTTTGATTTATCAATATTCAGAAGACATTAACAAAGTTACAAGAAAATATGAAAAAAACTATTGCAATTTGTGTACTCATAGCGGTGGCGATAGGATTAGGCTCTTTTTATTGGGTGAAACAGCAACGCGAATACAAAGAAGCAGAGTACAACTACCAAGTAATAAGAAAAGGGCTTTTAATACTCTCAGAGGAATATAATAAAGGCGCTGAGAAAGTGCAATACCTCAAAGAATATGAAGAAACTAAAAACAAAATCGTTAAGGAACATTAACAACATATTGTTATTATGAAAATAAAGAAAATATTAATGCTATCTGCTTTTTGGGTGACCATAGCTGTTAACGGACAAACAGCCTTTGAAAAGTTAGAAACCAACAAAGATATTAGCACTGTGGTAGTATCGCAGAAGATGTTTCAGATGCTATCAAAAATTGACAGTAAAGATGCGGAAGCCAAAGAGTTTATGGAAGTTGCTAATAAGCTCAAAGGAATGAAGATTTTCACGACTGAGAGTAAAACAGCTGCTGGGCTAATGAAAACAGAAGCACAACAGTACCTTAAAACAGCAGGGCTATCAGAATTAATGCGAGTAAAAGACAAAGCTCAAAATGTGAAATTCTACACCAAAGAAGGGAAAGATGCTACCCACGTATCGGAACTGCTAATGCTTGTAGAACCGACCGAGACTTCAAAACAAACTATAGTATTATCGCTCACAGGCGATATAGACCTTAATAAAATAAGCGTATTAACCAAAAATATGAACCTCCCACAAGAGGTTAAAGAAATAAAGTAGCAGGAAAATGGCAAGATATGAATTAATTTTCCCTTCATTAGGAGAAAGTGTAACAGAGGCTGTTGTTACCAACTGGTTGAAAAAAGTAGGCGATCCTGTAGAAGCCGAAGAAAGTATTGTGGAAGTATCCACAGATAAAGTAGATACTGAAGTACCTACTGATGTGTCGGGTATATTGGCTGAAATCAAGTTTCAAGTGAATGACGTTGTGAAAGTAGGTGAAGTAATAGCTGTTATTGAGACACAAGAAGAGATTAGCACTTCTGGAGAGACGCTTGATGTTGTACAACAATCGGTTGCAAGTTTAGAAAAGGACATTGCTAACATACAACAAAGTACCTCAGCTGAGCCACAAATAGACTTCAGCAAAACAGAGCGTTTCTATTCACCCTTGGTAAAGAATATCGCTAAGAAAGAAGGTATCAGTTTAAGTGAGTTAGACAACATCAAAGGAACAGGGTTAAATAACCGTGTAACCAAGAGTGATATTCTTGAGTATCTATCGCATAGGACACAAGTAAATGCAAAGCCTTCAGCTACTTTTGATACTACTCCTGCCGATAAGAGAGTTTATACCAAACACAGTGAAGAACGAATTGAGATGAGCCGTATGGGTAAACTCATTGCAGAGCATATGCTAAAAAGCAAACTTACTTCAGCACACGTACAAAGTTTTATTGAGGTAGATGTAACCCGTATATGGAAATGGCGCAATAAAGTAAAAAAAGCATTTGAAGAGCGCGAAGGTGAAAAATTCACTTTTACACCTATCTTTATGGAAGTTGTTGCCAAAGCACTTGTTGATTTTCCTATGATGAATGTCTCAGTAGAAGGAGATAGCATTATCAAGAAGAGAAATATTAATATAGGTATGGCTACTGCGCTATCAGACGGTAACCTAATTGTTCCCGTTATAAAAAACGCTGATGAACTCAGTTTAAGAGGTATGGCAAAAGTAGTAAATGACCTTGCTAATAGAGCTCGTGCTAATGCACTCAAGCCCGACGAAGTGAAAGATGGTACATATACAGTAACCAATATAGGTTCATTTGGCACTTTGTTTGGCACTCCTATTATTAATCAGCCACAAGTAGGTATCTTAGCAATAGGAGCTATCCAAAAAGTTCCTGCTGTAATTGAAACTCCAGAAGGAGACACAATAGGGATTCGTTATAAACTAATGCTTTCTCACAGTTATGACCATCGTGTTGTAAATGGAGCCTTAGGAGGAATGTTTGTACAGCGTGTAGCTAAATATCTTGAAGAGTGGAATATGAATAGAGTACTATAAAATAATTTCAATAATGTGATTATATAGAAAAACGGGAAGTTTTAATTAAACTTCCCGTTTTTATTAGAATATGGTTTTTCTCATAGATGAGTCCTATAAAACTAATCTACATTGTCGTGTAAATAAGAATTGTTTTTTCTTATTTGCATCTCTCCTGCGCTATCTTTCCCCATAGAGATACGTGATTGATTATTACTTCCAAACTTGTAGTTATAATCTTGCAAACGATTGGAACGAGAGCGTTTCATTACATCAGAGATTCTACTGTCAATAGGGTTCAAAGAAGACTCTATATCCTCTTCTTCTGCAAACATATCTAATTGACCTGAAGAAGGAGAAGTTTTGGACTTAGAATCCTCTTCTTTCTTATAAAGAATAAACTCGTTTGAGTTTTTATCTTCTGTAAAAGAGGTTGGCTTTGCTTCTATAAAAGTTCTTTCAAGCTCTGTATAGTCTTCTAAAGTATAACGAATTTCTCCCTCTTGATTTACAACAGGAGGATTCTTCCGGCGTTCTACTTGAGGAGCTTCTTTATGAATATCCTCACTCAATTGGTGAATAATTGGAGCTTCTTTTTGGGGCTCTTCGTGTTTTACTGATGTTGATTGCTGGGTTTGCACTTCAGCTTTTTTTTCAATAGTCTGAAAACTATTCTTTTTAGGAATAGACTTATCTACTATCACAAAGTCATCATTTACAGCAGTAACTATTTCACAATCTACCCAAATATTAAATAAATCTGATAGCGAAGACTCTTTCTTTATATCAGAGATTGAGGAAATAGGATAACTGCTATTTATAGCATTAACCACAGTTCCTTTAGGTTCTGTTAAATCACGAGTAGCTGTTTGGTTTTCCTCAAGAATATGGATTACTTTTTTGGTTTCAGCGTTCACTATTTCTTGTTGCTGGTCAGCATCAAAGCCTGTGGCAATAACTATCACAGAAATAGCTTCTCCTAATGATTCATCTTCACCTATCCCATAGATAAGGTCAGCCATATTATCACCTGCTTGCTCTTGAATAAAACTACTTATTTCAGTAACTTCACGCTGAGTAGCTTCTTTTTTACCATAAGTAATCAAAAGAAGAGCATTTTTAGCACCTGCTATCTTATTATCATTTAGTAAAGGAGAGTTTAAAGCAGCTGCTACGGCTTCATAAGCTCTATTATCACCTTCAGCTGAGGCTGAGCCCATAATAGCCGTACCCCCGTTTTCAAGTACGGTACGAGCATCGCGTAAGTCGATATTTACAAGGTAATGCTTACTGATTACCTCAGCCATACCTTTAGCTCCTTTTAATAATATCTCATTCGCCTTTCCATAACTCTCTTTAATACTCAAATCACCGTATATTTCGTTGATTTTATTATTATTGATAACAATAAGAGAATCTACACATTCACGTAGTTTCTTTATACCTGCTTGTGCTTGTCGACTGCGCTTTAAGCCTTCATAATTAAATGGAGTAGTTACAATAGCAACGGTAAGAATACCCATATCCTTAGCTTGCTTAGCTATTACGGGCACTGCTCCTGTTCCTGTTCCACCACCCATACCAGCTGTGATAAACACCATTTGGGTATTCCCTTCCAAAGTACGTTGGATATCCTCAATACTTTCAAGAGCCGCTTTTTCACCAATATCAGGATTGGCTCCTGCTCCTAATCCTTCAGTAAGGGTAACTCCTAATTGAATTTTATTAGGGATAGGGCTGTTTTCCAAAGCTTGTGCATCTGTATTACAGACTACATAATCTACCCCTTTTATACCTTCGTTGTGCATGAAATTCACGGCGTTGCACCCTCCGCCTCCTACGCCAATAACTTTGATATAGTTACTAATATTCTTTGGCAAATCAAATTGAATGTCCGAATTCATATCAAAAAAATCATAATTATTTGTTTCTACTTAATCTTCACTATCTAAGAAGTCCTTTAGTTTTTCATTTAATTTACTCCCCCAGCCTCTACTAGTTTTATGTATCTCTAATTCATCATCTTCATCTTTATCTTGAAAAACATTTATTTTTGGTGAATCTACTATTGTGATAGGTTGTTTTTCAAGTGATGAATCCTGCAAATCTGTTGATAAAGGCTCCACTACCGCTCCCTTTCCGTTCTCTATTGTTTCTTGAGCTTTTACTTCCTGGAAGCGTTTTTTAAATTGCTCTTCTGCTTCATTTTCAATAGCGCTCATTACAAGACCTATAGCCGTAGAGTAAATAGGCGAAGTAAGTTTAGGGTCAGAGTTACCTGCTAAGTGCTCATTAGGATAACCTATGCGGGCATCCATTCCCGTAATATATTCTACTAACTGAACAATATGCTTCAGTTGGCTTCCACCTCCTGTGAGTACTACTCCGGCAAACAGTTTCTTTTTAGTTTCTTCGTGACCGTAATTTTTAATCACGTTAAACACTAAATTGATAATCTCACTTACTCTTGCGTGAATAATTTTAGAAAGGTTTTTAAGTGTTATTTCTTTAGGTTCCTTCCCTTTAATACCAGGAATAGATACTATCTCATTATCTCGGTTCTCTCCTGGCCAAGCCGACCCAAATTCTACTTTCAGCATCTCGGCTTGACGGGTGAGTATTCCACAACCTTCTTTTATATCATCAGTAATAATATTACCTCCTAAAGGCACTACGGCTGTATGGCGGATAATACCATCTTTAAAGATAGCTACATCGGTGGTACCACCTCCTATATCCACTAACACCACTCCTGCATCTTTCTCCTCTTCACTTAATACAGCTTTAGCAGAAGCAATAGGTTCCAAAGTAAGACCTATGGGCTTTAGATGTGCCATTTCCACACAACGAGTAATCCCTTTGATAGCGCTTACTTGCCCGATAACTAAGTGAAAAGTAGCATCTAAACGCGTCCCCATCATACCGATAGGTTCTTTAATATCTCCCACATTATCTACTTTATAGTCCTGAGGGAGTGCGTGAATTATCTTTTGTCCTGGTGAAAGTGCTATAGAGAACACCTGTTCTTTCAAGCGTTCCAAATCGTCAAAGTCTATAAGTTGTTCAGGGTCTGTACGGGTAATATAATCGCTATGTGAACGACTTATGATATTTTGTCCTGCGATACCTGCTTCTACGTTCTCAATTTCTAAGCCTGTCTTTTCTTTGGCATCTTGAATAGCATCCATAATAGATTGAGTAGTTTTAGCAATGTTAGTTACTACCCCTTTATTGATGCCTTCACTTTTAGATTGCCCATAACCTAAAATCTGAATCTTCCCGTATTCGTTCTTTGCCCCTACCATAGTTACAATCTTGGTAGTCCCGATATCTAACCCTACGTAATACTTGTTATATTTCATTTTTCACTTAAACAACTATATCTAGATGTATAGCCGATAATTTTTTGTTTAATTCGTTATTAATTAGGTCGCTCTATTCGTGTCTTTACACTTCTTTAGACGTAGCAAAGATATAGAAAAAAAGAAACTTTACAGCATTTTTTTATTAATAAGTTATCAACATTTTTATAAACATCTGATAATCAATGTTAATAATTTGCTAAATTTCTGCTTTATTCCCCTCAATTTTAGTCTTTTTCTCTCTGTTTTTATCACTTTTGTGTAATCAATCGCTTACGTGCCCTCTCCAAATCTTCGGGGGTATCAATCCCTATGGTAGGAATATCGGTTAGCGCTAAACGTATTTTAAACCCATTTTCTAAATAACGAAGTTGTTCTAATTTTTCCGTTTCTTCTAATAAGGAAGGAGGTAACTCGGTGAACTGTTGTAACGCTTCTTTACGATAGGCGTAAATACCTATGTGTTTGTAATAAGATACCTTGGTGTTAGGGTCGCGAGGAAAAGGAATGACATTCCTCGAAAAATAGAGTGCCTCTCCAAATTTGTTCACTACTACTTTCACATTATTCGGGTTTGCAATATCATCTGGGTCGGTAATACGCTCCATTAGGCTTGCTACCGCTATGCTTTTAGTAAGGTCTTTAACAAAAATATCAATTACTTTTTGTAAGTTCTCTTTATCGGTAAAAGGCTCATCTCCTTGTACATTTACAATAATATCTACGTCTAAATCTCTTGAAGCTTCTGCCAAACGGTCACTGCCACTATTGTGTTCTTTTTTACTGCGAATTACTTTGCCTCCTACCTCTCGTATCGCCTTTTCTATACGGTCGTCATCAGTTACCACATACACTTCGTCAAACAAGCGGGTATCAGCTACACGTTCATAAGTATGTACAATTACAGGCTTGCCACAAAGGTCTTGCATCAGCTTTGCAGGAAAGCGGGTCGCCCCGTAGCGGGCAGGTATCATTGCTATGAGTTTCATCTCTAATTCAGTATAAACAATATTAATAACGTTAAGGGCATTAGCAAATCAGGAAGGATAATCCACACATTTCCTTTATTGAAATTGTGTTTTCGCTTCATCTCAGCAATGTGCAACAAGGCTGCTCCTATCAAGAATACACTAAACGGAATAGCGGTTGCCAACCAGAATCCGTCGCGAAACCAATGGCACAATATACCACAAATGCCTATCCCCAACGACACAAACCCCAATTCTTTTTGAAAACCATTAGATACCCATCCTATGGTTTTAGCTACTTTCTCACTGAGTACCGAGTGCCCTACAAAGTTAAACAACCCAAAAAAGCCTACTCCATAAACCAAATGAGTGTATAATGCGGTATATACAAAGCTTTCATCGAATGAAAAAGTATACAGCACAACAGCCAGCAACCAACAAATAAGATACGCAACAAGATATATCATAATATTGTAACTATACAAAAGAGACTATCTTTCTCTTGAGTTAGACAGTCCCTTTCTTTATATAATCATTTCTACTTCATTATTCTGCCACTTGGGGTTTCATCTGGAAATCCTCCATAAACTTAGTAGTGTAATTGCCTGCTAAGTAATCGGGGTCATCCATTAGTTGCAAGTGGAACGGAATCGTGGTTTTCACTCCTTCTACTACAAACTCGTCTAAGGCGCGTTTCATCTTGGCAATTGCTTCCTCACGGGTTTGCGCTGTAGTGATGAGTTTCGCAATCATCGAGTCGTAGTTAGGCGGAATTACATAACCACTGTACACGTGAGTATCGAGGCGCACTCCGTGACCTCCTGGGGCGTGCAAGGTGGTAATCTTACCTGGCGACGGACGGAAGTCGTTATAAGGGTCTTCCGCATTGATACGACACTCTATGGCGTGCAGTTTAGGTGTGTAGTTCTTACCTGAGATAGGCACTCCGGCAGCTACCAATATCTGTTCACGAATAAGGTCGTAGTCTATCACCTGTTCAGTGATAGGGTGCTCTACTTGTATACGAGTATTCATCTCCATAAAGTAGAAATTGCGGTCTTTGTCTACCAAGAACTCTACCGTTCCTGCCCCTTCATATTTAATAAACTCAGCAGCTTTCACTGCAGCTTCTCCCATACGCTTGCGAAGGTCGTCCGTCATAAAAGGCGACGGCGTTTCTTCGGTAAGTTTCTGGTGGCGACGCTGTATCGAGCAATCGCGTTCTGAAAGGTGACAAGCCTTGCCGTATTGGTCGCCTACGATTTGTATCTCAATGTGACGAGGGTCTACAATCAGCTTTTCCATATACATCGCATCGTTACCAAAGGCAGCTCCTGCTTCCTGCATCGCACTGTTGAGGGCTTTCTCGAGGTCTTCCTCTTTCCATACATCGCGCATACCGCGACCTCCCCCACCGGCAGTAGCTTTCAGCATCACAGGGTAGCCTATTTCAGCAGCTATCTTTTTAGCGTGCTCCAACGATTCTACGAGCCCGTCAGAACCTGGTACGGTAGGCACTCCTGCGGCTTTCATAGTCGCTTTAGCTGATGCCTTATCACCCATTTTTTCAATCATTTCAGGCGATGCGCCTATAAACTTAATGCCGTGTTCTGCACAAATCTTCGAGAATTTCGCATTTTCCGAAAGAAATCCGTAGCCTGGGTGTATGGCATCGGCATTGGTAATTTCGGCAGCGGCTATAATATTAGGTATTTTTAAGTATGAATCTTTGCTGGGTGGAGGACCTATACACACAGCTTCATCGGCAAAGCGCACGTGTAAGCTGTCAGCATCGGCAGTAGAATATACGGCTACCGATTTGATACCCATTTCGCGACACGTACGTATCACGCGTAAGGCAATTTCTCCACGGTTGGCTATCAATATTTTTTTAAACATAATTGTTTGGTTTATGAAGGATCCACTAAATACAATGGCTGGTCAAATTCTACAGGTGAAGAATCATCAACCAATATTTTAACTATCTTACCAGAAACTTCTGATTCTATTTCGTTGAAGAGTTTCATCGCCTCAATAATGCAAATCACACTACCTTTGGCTATGGTAGAACCTACTTCCACAAATAGCGGTTTGTCTGGACCAGGACGACGATAAAAAGTACCAATCATCGGCGATTTGATAGTAATGTATTTGCTATCGTCATCGGCAGGTGTTGCTGGTTTGCTGTCAGCAGGTTCAGCTGTAGGAAGTTGTTGTACAGGCACTTGCTGTTGCAAAGGCAATTGCGGTAGCTGTTGTGCTACGGGCAATTGTTGTACAAACACTTGCTCTTTGCCACTTTCATCAGGGTTCGTTTTAATGGTGATTTTTACATCTTCCATTTCCAATTTCACTTCGCTTGCCCCCGACTTGGCAACAAACTTAATTAAATTTTGAATGTCTCTTAAATCCATACGTGTATTGTATTTTTCTCAATGGTTGTTCCTTATTTGTGATAAAGGGCTCCGTCGTATGCCCATTTTAAGTAAATAGCTCCCCAAGTGAAACCTCCCCCAAAGGCTGCCAATACTATATTGTCTCCTTTTTTGAGTTGGTTTTCGTAGTCGTTAAGAGCTAAGATGATGGTTGCCGAAGTTGTATTACCGTACTTGTGAATGTTGAGCATCACTTTTTCAGCAGGTAATCCCATACGCTCGGCAGTAGCATCAATAATGCGTTTATTAGCTTGGTGAGGCGTAAGCCATTGCACTTCGTTTGAGGTCAAACCGTTGCGTTTAATAAGCTCCTCTGCTATGTCAGCCATTCCTGTAACCGCATATTTAAACACCGTTTTACCGTCTTGGAATACAAAATGGTCTTTGTTAGCCACTGTTTCAGCCGTAGTCGGACAGAGAGAACCTCCTGCTTTGATGTACAAATAGTTACGTCCTATACCATCACTTCTTAAGAGTTCGTCCTGTACACCTAAACCTTCGTAGTTAGGTTCAAAGAGTGCAGCCCCTCCCCCATCGCCGAAAATAATGCAAGTAGCTCTATCGGTATAGTCTATGATAGACGACATCTTATCTGCCCCCACCAAGAGTACTTTTTTATAACGCCCTGATTCTATGTATTTAGCAGCTACCGAAACCCCAAATAGGAAGCTCGAACACGCAGCTTGCAAATCGAATGAAAAAGCATTCACAGCACCTATTTGCGACGCTACATAAGGACCTGTAAGGGCTACAGGCATATCAGGGGTAGCCGTAGCCAAAATAACTAAGTCTATTTCTTTGGGGTCGAGACCTGTTTTGCGAATAAGGTCTTTAGCGGCTTCAATTCCTAAAAATGATGAACCTTTATTAGGGTCTTTAAGTATGCGTCTTTCTTTGATACCTGTACGGGTGTAAATCCACTCATCGTTAGTATCTACCATTTTTTCTAACATTTCATTGGTTAGAACATCTTCAGGTACATAGCCTCCGATAGCCGTAATGGCAGCGGTTATTTTCTCCATCGTAATTCTCTAAATTAATTTTTATATAACTCACATAGTGATTATTAACTCCAATAAGTAGTTTTTTCACAAAGCCCACTATGTAAATTTGGGGCAAAAGTACATAATATTTTTGATTTAGCACCAATATGCAAAGAGTTTTTTTACTGAATATCCTTTTAAAAGCTTATTTTTAATGATGCAAAATTTTTACAAATAAATAAAACCCTAATAAAATGAACTTTTAAACTATTATAAAACACCCTTTTTCCACCCTGCTACTCAATTTCATTTATTCATCATTCGTTTATGTATAAACTTTGCAGAAGTTTGAAACTCTATCAAAGTTGAAAACCTTCAATAACCATCTTTTTATCTTTACCTCAACTTCAACTTACCTTCGCTTTAGCAACGCTCTTCCTTCGTCTTTTTCTCATCTGCCCGTGCGAATCGCACCGTCTTTTATTCGTCTTTTCCTCATCTGCCCGTGCGGCTCGCACCGTCTTTTATTCGTCTTTCCCTCATCTGCCCGTGTGGCTCGCACCGTCTTTTGTT
>NZ_KB291200.1:42144-45204 GCF_000318255.2 Capnocytophaga sp. oral taxon 380 str. F0488 | reverse complement strand
TCTGAAACATAGATAATTTCCTTGGTATTGATGTCTAAAATGCCGAATTGTAATTCTTTGTCATTATAAAAATACAATAAATCTTCTTGTAGACTTGTATTCCCACTAACTCCATATTTCTTTAGGTTCATTTTTTCCATTTTATCCCACATACCATATAGCATAGGAGTTATTTTTTCTTTATTGAGGTCTATTTCAAAAAATCTGTCAGCTATTAAACCGATAATTATTCCTTTTTTTTCATCCAAAATAAATTTTGCACGATAAAAAATGTAAAACTCTTCACTATCTACATAACTATCGACTTTGCCTAATAAATTCCCCTTGGGTATCCCTAGAATACGATGTTTCAATTCCCCAGTTTGAATATCTAAACCAATAAATCCACCTCTTTCTATATAAACCCAAAGAATATTATTATATATTCCTACAAATTGTTCTACTTCATAGTCAAATTCTTCATCTGTATTGTAATCTTTACCTTTACCAAGAGAAGAAAGAGGAAACTCCCAAAGGAACTGACCTGTATATATTTCTATCCCTTGTATTGTATTTTTGTTCTTAAAAAATAGTTTCTCTTTCCATTCCAAAAATTTAAATATTCTAGAATTTAGTATGTAGTGAAATTCATTGTTTATTATATTAAGAATAGCTGTTTTTTTATCTTTACTAACTAATAGGAAAGAATCAGAAATAACTTTTTTAATAAAGATATCCTTTAGAAATCTTGTCTCTTTTTCCATTATCAAATAGGTATTTCCATAGATATCAGGAATGTAAAAATAAGGTTCTTTATAATTTAAGAATTGTAAAGATAAAGGAGAATTCAGAATAGAATGCCCTTTTTCATCTATAACTTCTTTCCCATTGCTAAAATATAGTTTATCATCTACAACAAGAAAGTTATCTACATTACTAATATGTTGTACTTCTTTCATATTATGGTGTCTTTATAATAAGTTCAACAATATCACTAATCTTTTCACTCGTTAAGTCTGATATATTATCTATATCCAAGCTTTCACTAAGATTTCTGTTTTTTCTAATAATCTCAAAGAGCTCATCTTTTTTGTTTTTAAACAATTCTTTAAAAGCTTGTTTTACTTCATTTATATTAGCTTTATTACTGTTAATCACATAAGCTAAATCTTCTATTTTGTTAACTCCTTGTAAATAGCTTTCAAATTGCTTGATAAATCCTTTATCATTAGCTATTTTGCTCCACGTTTCACTATTATAACTCTTGAACTCTTCTAATAAAGTTTTTTGTCCCTATGCTTTTAAATAAAAGTAAAAGTAATAGAAATGAAATTAGTATGATAAAACAAGAACTATTCTTCACGTTCAAAAATATGTAATGTATGATTACTATCTAAGATATACACCTTATTTTCTGAGACTTTTAAATCTTTAAGCTGGGTAAAACAATCATCTCTTTCCACTACTGCAATAGGTTCTGAAACATAGATAATTTCCTTGGTATTGATGTCTAAAATACCAAATCTTAAGTCATTAATAGAGCAAAAGTATAGTAAATTATCTTGCAAAAAAGTATCACCACTAATATCATTCTTATTAAGCCCTACTTTTTCCATCTTATTTTGCAGTCCAAAAAGATAAGGTATTATAGATTCTTTATTTAAATCTATCTCAAAAAATCTATCGGCTTTCAAACCAAAAATCACGCCTTTTTCAGTATCTAATTTAAAATCTGCACCATAGAAAATGTAATAGTCTTCATTGTCTAAATAATTTTCTACTATCCCAACAGCATTTTTCTTTTCTATTCCTAAAAAACGATATTTTAGTTTTCCTGTTTCAACATCTATTCCTATAAGTTCCCTTGCGTTTAAGTATACCCAAAGAATATTGTTATACATTCCTATGAATTGTTCTACTTCATAATCTTTCTCTTCTTCTGAATATTTATATTTGAATTTACCAAATACTGAAAGAAGAAATTCCCAAAGAATTGAATCTGAATCTATTTTTCTACAAGCTATTTTCTTTTTAAAATCACGAAATATATACTTGTCTATAATACTTCTTCCTAACCAACTTGTAGCTTCAAAAAGTATTTTTTTCTTTTCAAAATCATAAATCCCTTCTTGTGGTTTATCATCAACTTCATAAAAAGAAAAGTAAGGGTAATTTTGAGCTTCTATCCTATAATTATTAATAACAATAGTTAAATCGTTAATATTGATTATGGCAGAATCTCCATACACAATCTCTCTTGATATCAAATGGTCTTTTCCAAAGGGATATAGTTCTTGCTGTCCAGAAATTTCTAATAGACATTCATTTGATTGAGTATTAAAGAGTCCTTTGCTATTAATGTAATATTCATTCACATAAGCTATTACATTGTTTATTGTTCTACTTTCACAAAACATAATTATTCAGCTTTTATAAAGTTAAAAATAGGGTGTTTAGCATCAAAAGAAATATCTTCTACTAAATCTTTGAAATTTTTAAGACTATTTATTTTACCAGTTCCATCAACTCTATCAAATTGCTTCCATATATTTGGATTTGTTTTAAAAATTTCATCAGTATTACGCTTAAACAATTCTTTAAAAGCTTGTTTTACCTCATTTATATTAGCTTTATTACTGTTGATCACATAAGCTAAATCATCAATATTCTTCACTCCACTAGTTTGTAAATAGCTTTTAAACTGTTGAATAAATCCTTTATCATTAGCTATTTTACTCCAAGTTTCGCTGTTATAGCTTTTAAATTCCTCATATAAAGGTTTACTCTCAGAAATAAACTTCACGTCATAACGGCAGTTGGCACAGATATCATCTAAACCTTTTTCAAACTTCATATCTAAATGCTCAATGTTTTCAGGGGCATATTTCTTAGGGTTTTTCTTAAAGGTGGATAACATATGCTGTGTGCCTTCACGCATAGCGGCATTGCTACTTAAAGCGCCTTCTTCTATTTTTTTCCATAAATCAGGGCGGTTTCTAAAAGTATGGGCTACTTCTATATAGTTTTCGAGCATCTCATCTATGGTGCGACCTCCAAAAATTTTCCTACCTGCATCTTTAC
>NZ_KB291200.1:0-42124 GCF_000318255.2 Capnocytophaga sp. oral taxon 380 str. F0488 | reverse complement strand
AGAAATCTATCAATCCTTGTTCACCTCCAATAGCCTTTAGTTTTTCAGCGTTTTCAGGGGCTAAATAATGAGTGATTTTTTCTATTGTTTTCTTATCATCTATAAATTTAGAGCCTTCGGAGAATGCTTTAGTAAGTATGTTGTTTGTTTTTTTAGAGAGGTCTTCAGCAAGATTTGCTATTTGTTTTCCATTTTCTAAATGTAATTTTCTAACATCTTCTAATACCTTTCCTACTTCTTGAGAATTATTTACTATGGGAGAAGTAAGTGCTATATCAGTGGTTAGTTTCTCACTTAAAGGCACTACTTCTAAAGTGCTCTCTCCATTTTTAGCTTCACGTGCTACAATAGTTACCAATTCGTCGGCTTTGGCAGCTGTTTTTAGATAAACGCCTCCTATAGGAATAGCCATTCCTAAAGAGTAGAAAGAGGTTTCTGCCCAATCTCCTCTATAAGAAGCATAGATAAAACCTGTTAAATCTCCTAGTATATCTATTACAGGAATAGTGCCTACACTATCGGCAAATAGATATACTAAATCAGTACCTTTAAAACTGTAGAAATGAACATTAGGGTTCAATATAACGCCTTGCATTTGGTGATAAATGGCACTGTTTTCAAAAAACTTAACATCTGAGCGCAAGCGTTTAAGATTGGCTAAAGACAATTGGGGGTCGATAGCAAAAACTTCACGTAAAATATTCTCATCGTCACTCTTCCAAGGTTTCCAAACAGCAGAGTTGCTATTCTCTAAATTCTCATTTCTATTAGCCTCTAACAATAACTGTCGGCGCTGTTCTTCTAAGTCGTGAACCTTATCTATGTTTATCCTAAAATTAGCATCTCCCAACTCTCTAAAGGCAGTACTATTTTTAGGTTTAAGCTCAGAATTCTTGTTTGATTCTAAGTCTTTTACCTTTTGGTAATACGATGATTCATATACTTCTATAAGATGGATAAAAGGATACCCTCTTTGCTCTTTATATTTGTTTTGAAGGTTTAGAATAGCTCCATCAGCTTTACAATAAAAACGATTTACTAATAGAGGTTTTTCAATACCTTTAAAGAGCGTTACTACATTTTCAAAAATAGTATTTCCTTTAGAAACCGTAGAAAGGACACCTTCTTGACTCTCAGCATACCCTATAGAATAACACGAATCACTATTAAACAATCCTTCCCCTAAAATAGATTCGTAATTAGAGGTCGCAACAAGTATATATACTATTCTCCGAGAGGATTTTTGGGCTTTGATTGCTTTTTTAGCCATATCGGAGAGTATTCTTTCTTCTACCATTGAGTTATTAGTGATAGGCAGTATCGACAGTACCATATCTACATTGGTATAATAAGAAAGCAAGTGTAGCTTATCCTCTAACATTTGCAATTGAGAATATCCAAGTCCACTTTTGCCTTTAAAATAGATATGACTAAAGTTTCCTTTAGTGTTTACAAGTTCTCCACGTGTACTGTTAATTTTTTGTAAGTTTTGTTTTAGATATAAAATTGCATTGCTTTGGAGTGTGGATAACTCTTCTTTTTTTAAAGGAACAAAATTATTGCATTTGGTTTGCTGGTTTTCTACCTTATCATTACAAACTACTGTTTTTACAAGTGTAATAGTTTTATCTAAAAAGTCTACTTTCCCTTTTTTATCTTTAATATATCCCCAAGTAGTTTTGTAATAAGTATCACTACCACATCGACTTCCTATTCTATACAGATAAATTTCAGTTTCATTTCCAACCGATGTTTGATAATCAAGTTTTAAGAAGAGTCCATCAGAATTTTTGTAGCCTATAAATTTTCCATTGGAAAACTCGGCGTAGTAAGCATTTTTATCTTCTCCTAAAATTGCAGGTAAAGCTCCTTTTGGTATTTGAGGTAAATTATTTCTATCAAAAGCTGTAATATGGGAACTATCATATTTAAAAGGTCGCCAATCAGGAGTAAGCCATATTTTATCTGCAAACTCTCCTTCCCCTTGTCCTTGGAAAATACCAATTTTAAACGCAGGGTCATTGATTTGCTTCCAATCAGCAAAGAGGAGGGCTTCATCGGAGGTGTAGTCCATTAGGGAGGGGACATTACCTTGTTGTTTTTTCTTGAATGGGTGTGCTAGTTTAAATATTCCGTGACCCAATTCGTGGGCGAGGGTTCTTTCGGTTTGGTCGAATACAAAACCAAACTGTCCACCGAGTGCCATATAGCCTCCTTGTCCGGTACTACTCTTGGCATTGGTAATAAACACGTAGTAGGTATCGTTCACAACCTTTCCTGTAGCTTTGTAGGCATTGATAAGCGCCTGTTGCGACGGACTATAATCGGTAAGGTCGCCAAATACATCTTTGGTTTCCAACACGCCATTAGTCAAATAAGGAGTAATGTCAAAAGGTGCTGCCCAAGTGATATCTAAAGTTACTCCTATCTTGCTATAAATAGATTTTACTCTATCTATATCTATAGAAGTGTTTTCGGAAGTGGGTACAAGGATTACCTTGGCAGTTTTAGGTGAGAGGTGTACCAAGTTAAACACCCCTGCGATTTGGTATTTCTTGCCCTGTTTGATAGTAGCTTGTACTTGCTCTACTGCAAAGCTATGGAAACCTTTGAGGGTAAGCAAAAAGTCGTTAGAACCTTCTACTCGTTTGGATTCGATGAGTGCGCCTTTATCAGTTTTGAAGATAAGGCTATCAGCGCTAATATTCTTATCGGTAATCTGTACTTTGGCTAAGAAAGGTTCTGTTTCGCCTTTTACCACCGCTTTAAACGGAATGTACTTACCGTCAAGGTTTTGGTAGTCCTTACTATAGGCTTTGGTAGGGACTTCATAAGCGTATTTAGAGTCGGCTGTATTCTCAAAAGTAACGGTAATACCTTTGGCGGTAAGGGCTGTAGCCTCACCTCCTTTGCTTACGCCATTGGTGTTTTCTTTGGTAGGTTTGCCTCCTTGAGCAACAGTTTGTGGGGCTGATACTTTGCCGTCTTTATCTATGTAATATATTTTTTCTTCAGTGGTAGTTTCTCCATTGGTAGTAGTGGTAACTTTTCCCTTAACAGTGGAATCATTACCTCCAAAAGGGAATACTTCCTTGCGACCGTCTTTACCTGTAACTACTATTTCACCATTGCGAGTTTCTACCTTTTCAATCTCAAAAGGTACGTTTATCTCATAGGATTTTTTACCTTGACCTGTGAGGTTTTCTATGAACTGTACATTTTTCCAATCGGCATCATAGGTAGTTTTCACTACTCCATCTGTGAGCTGGTAATCACTGTTGATTTTGACGTTTTCAAATTCTACCGCCAGCTTAGTATCGTTCAAGTAAGGCACTTTTATAAAGCCTTTGCCTGAGAATACACCATTGCTACCACTCACCTCCAAAAGGGTAACCGCAAAATCACCTGCGGTAAACACTTCATTGGTTACCAAACTATTGAGAGGCTTTTGGTTTGTAATCGTTATTTTGGGTACAATTCCGCAGTTATACCCTTGCTCAGTGGTGTTGGGGGTTTTCTCTATTTTGAAAGTCTGTATATCCGAATACACATAGCTGGGAGTAATACCATAGCGTTCGCCCTCGCAAGAAGCTCCTACACGAAACTCGTACTCACCCGCCTCCAAGTCGGCGATGAGGGTTTGGGTATTGCGGGTAAAGGTCTCGAACCACTGTGCGCCTTCTACGTTTTTCTTACGGTATTGGATATGGTATTTTTGGTGCAGTGTGTGCCCTTGCCAGAGTAGTTTGGTACGACTTCTACCCTGCTGTTCACTTAGCAAAAAGAGCGGTTTGCTACAGTTTACGGCGTAGACAAACGAGTGTACCTCGCTATAACCATCGTTTTTAAAGACACTGTTTTCTGCTAAACCGCCTGTGGAAGTAGCTCTTACGCGCCACGCATAGCGTCTGCCAGGGATGAGGTTGGGTTTGCTCACATCGTAGACGAAAGTAGTCATTCGCAAATCGTCTTCTTTGAGTATGCGTCGGCTTACTTCAAAAGCAAAACGAGGGTCGAGGGTAGGGTCTAAAATCTCACGTAATTCAAAGGAATAGGTTACATTGGTCGCGTTGATTTGACGGGGTGTCCAACTGAAAATAATGTTTTGGAAGTCGGTTACAGCTACTTGCTCATTGTCAGAAGGGATATTTAGAATTGGTGGGTCGTTGAGCATTAGATAGGCAATGGCGCAATGACTTTGGGAGAGCCAACGACCACTGAGCACATCTTTTACCCTAAAGCAGAACGAGTACATCCCATCGGGCAAGGCAGAGGCGTATTGTTGTGAGGTGATACCTTGCAGGTTGCGCAACTGGAAGTAGCTTGCCAGCTCGGCATTGGTGAGGCGGAGGATTTCGCCTCCACTGATACGCAAGGGTGAAACGCCTGAAAGTACAGGGGCTGAGGCTGCTGTAAGTCCATTGCCTTTAATCTCTACATATAATTGTACGGGGCGGTTCTGCACACTTAAGTCGGTAGTGATGAGTTGCAGTTGTACCTTATTAGCCATTGGGTTGGCATAGTCGGCAATCTTACTACTATACGGAGGTGTGAGCACAGGCACTACCTGCACAGGGTAGGTTTGTGCTATGAGCTGCCACGTTGTGAGCAGAAAGAGGAATATGTAAGAGAATAGGCGCATTGTACTTAAGGAATAATAATGATTTTTTTACTTAATCGTTGGTAAGGAGTTTCTAAAACTAATATATAGGTAGCAGCAGGCAGAGGGTCTTGAAAATCAACCCAGTGTTCAGTAGCTGAAACTGAGTTTTTCTCACTTATTAATTGCCCTGTGATACTATATAGGCGGAATTTGATAGCCCCTGCTTTTTCTAAAACTACTTTTGCTTTGAACTTGCCATCGTTAGGGTTAGGTGCGACTTCAAATTCTCTTACAAAAGCCTCATTGTTTTTTTGAGTTTTAGGTAAATCGGTAGCGGGTTCTACAATGATATTTTTATAGAACAACTCAAAGCAATTAGCTTGTGTTTGCTTGATACCTATGCGGTATTCACCTTTTGCTTTGAAGATGAGAGAGATATAGTCATCACTTTTATTGGTGATTTCAATAGCTTCATTTTCGGGTACTAACCACTCAGTAGTTTCCCCTTTAGGATTACTGGTATTTACTAATATTACCTCTTCATTTTCATAGGCTTGGGTAGTGAGTAAGAACTCAGAAGCTATTTGAGTATTTGCACTTTCAATAGTAATAGCATCTGTTGCTGTACAACCATCTTTAGTAGTTACTGTAGCAGTATATGTACCTTTTTCGGATAAAGTTACCTGAGGCGTATTAGAAGAAAAACCATTATCGCCAGTCCACAGGTAAGTAGCTTGTGGATCATTAATAGCTATATTTAAGGTAAGTGTTTGTCCGTTGCAAAGCGTGCGATTCTCTCCTAAATCAATCTCAAATTTAGGAGGGTTTTCGATAGTGAAAGTTTTGAAGTGCGCGCAGCCTTGAGCATCGGTTATTTTTACCTTGTACTCTCCTGTGGGGAGATTGTTTATATTTGCTGTAGTAGCTCCTGTATTCCACAGATATTGATAAGGTGCCGTACCTCCTTGTACAGCAAGCGCTATAGCGGCATTAGTGGCATTATGGCAACGAAGCGGGGTGATAGTACCCGTAACCGTAAGGCTATTGGGTTGCAGAACTGCCGTACTTCCTTGTACTATACAGCCAGCCTTATCTTTGATTTCAACCGTATATGGCATAGGCAGCAAGTTGTCAATGGAGGCAGTGGTCGCTCCATTAGACCACAGATAAGTATAAGGAGGAGTACCTCCAGCAGGAGTAGCGGTAATTTTGCCATCGTTACCCTTGCAAGTGGCATCTGTTTTTTGGAGGGTAAGGGTTAGTTTGGCAGGTTCTTTGAGTTCATAAACCACATCTACCACTTTGGTTACTGTATGGGTATTGTATTCACCCAATACAATACCATTGGCATCTTGTATATTAATAGCGTATTTACCCGCAGAAAGGTGTTCAGCTGTGTCAGTATTGTTAGGCAAGGTTACCCAATTGCCATTGTTATCTTGCTTTTTCCAAGTGTAAATGTAGGGTTTGCCAGTCTCAAAAGGAGTTCCTCCTGAAGGTTTAATTTTTAGTTTTCCATTTTGACTTTCATCACGCTGACCGTCATAAGGGATTCTATCGGTTTCGTCGCCAAATTCATTTTGGGAGTTGCAGGAAATGGGGGTTTTGAGTTCTATAGTAGCTTTGAGGGGTTGAGGCTCTGTAAGTTCTATATATGAGTTTTCTATAGAGCAACCTTCTTTATTAGTAGCTAATGAATAATTTTTATCATAAATTGTAAAGTTATAAATACCTTTAGGTATATTTTCTAAAATAATATAAAAAGCATTGTTTACAAACTCAGTTGTAGCCAAATGCATTATTGGTTGAGTACCATCCTTTAGTATTTCAAAGTCATAAGAATTATCGTAATAGAGAGTTCCTCCTTCTATTTTTGCTACAATTTTACCATTGTTTGCACCATTGAACTTGGGATTAATTTTTTCAGTATAAGTTATTGTAAGAGGTTTTTCAGGTTCAGAAATAGTGATATGCGTGTTTTTGACATCACCTAAAACAATTTTTCCTCCTACATAACGTTGTATTTTAGCAACACATTTATTCCTATCACGAACATTTACAACATAAGTACCTTTCTTTAGATTCTTTATTATGGTAGAGTGATCATTATTAGGGAATGCAATCCATTGATTGTTATTATTAAGTTCATATTCAAAACCATTTTCTGTTCCTCCAAAAGCAGATAAAACGATACTACCGTCTTCTCCTCCTTTGCAGTATACATCTGTTTGTGAAAAACTAAAATTAACAGGATTGCTTTTCTGAATTGTAAAGTAATAAAATTGATCACTATGAGGAGAATACGATGGATTTCCTTTATATTTTCCTATTAGTTTCAGCTTATAATTCCCTGCAGGTAAGTTTTCAATAGTATATGATTTATTATTTTGTAACTGAGTGATGTTTTTGTAATTATTAGGAATGGGGTGATTGTCTATATCCGTAATACTAAAAGACATATTTTCATATTCTTCTAAATCACGATCAAAAAAGAGTGTGATTTTACCATCTTCACTATCATAACAAGATGTTTTACTAATAGATTGATTGATAATATGGGGGAGAGATTTTCGATATGTAAATTGAATTTCATTTGAAAGTTTACACCCCATATCAACTCTTATTGCTACATTCTGATTTATCTTATTACTTGGTATAAAATCTTTTCCTTTTATTTTTAAAGAATTTTTCTTTTGATATTTAGTATCAAAATTCTTCCATCCTTCACCAATATCATACTGCCATTGATAAAAGTCTTTATTTATTCCATCAATTTCAGGAATAATAAGATAATCATCATCACCAAGTATATCTGAGCGAGAATCCCGAAAAGAAAGATTTACCACTGGATAAATATACAAATTAAACCACCCAGGTTGATTTAACCCTAAGTTATAAAAATCATAAACTCCCCAAAAGCAATATTTTTCAATCTTTACACTCTCATTTTTATTATCCTCTTTCTTACAAAATCCCAAAAAAGTTTCTCCTCTAGATGTTGTTATGATATCTATTCTTAAAATTTTATTAGATTCTTTGAATGTAACTTCATCTCCAAAAGGAACACCTTTTAAACCATGCCCTATATTAGGATAAGGAGAATTACCTTGAGCAAATACAAAAGGAGTAGGATAACCTTTTTCATAAATACCAACAATATGCTGTAATCCCCCTGTTATATTATTTCCACAAGGGCTTCTTGTAAAACCAACTTTCCCTTTAACAGACATATTATAATGCGCTTCTCCATTTATATATAACTGAGGATAAACAGAGTACAAAGTAAAAAAGAGGAATATGGTAAATATTTTTTTCATATAAGAATAATACATTCAGTGTGTTTTTAGAAGTAAATGTTATACTTTATTTCACTTTTACATAACGATTTAGTATTTTATCAGTTTTTGGATTATGAAAAGGCTTCTCTTCGTCAGAAAGATTTGTATAATATTCAAAATAATCATCATTTACAGAAGCGATTTCTAATTTAAAAAGTTTTGACTCTTCGTGTCCTTCTACATTAGACATAATAAGGTAATTCCCCTCTACTTTCCAATTCATACTCTTTTTTGTCCAGTCATTCCCATCCTGACAATCAGAACTCGGATCAAGTAGCCAATTTCCTTTTCCTTTGGCAAAAAATTCCAAAGAAAGGCATTCACTTTTCTTCTCTACAAGTTTATTCCCTTGTGCATCAACATCTATTTCTAATGAAGATTTCCACTTCCCGATCAATTTTTGTTCGAGGGAGTTTTCTTTAGGTTGTTCTTGAGGTTTAGTGTCATCTTTTTTTCCACAAGCGTTACTTGCAAATACGGTTGCTACTAGGGCAATTAATAAAAATACTTTTCTCATAGTGTAAGTGTTTAAAAATTAATAATTAACTTCTACTTTTTCACCTTGCGCGGGTTTGCCATTAGCCAATGAAGGCAAAAAGTAATATTCATATATTGTATTGATATGTATTTCTTTATCAGTGATGTGTTGTTGCTTGGGGGTGAGCACTTTCCAGAGCGAGGGTGGTGTACCTTTTACATTTTTGTAAATCTGAATCTCAATTACTTTGGCATTTTTTTGATATTTCCAAAACAAAGAGATGGTACGCGCATTTCTATCGGCTACAAAATCTATACTTTTAATTACTTTGTCAGCTCTTACTGGTGCTTTTATAGTTATGGTTGCATTGTCTGCACTTGACCATAGACCTGCTTTGTCCTTTGCTTGAATGAGATACTCATACGTTTTGCCACTTTCAGTAGTTTCATCAATAAATGTATTGGTTTCTTTGCGAAATATTTGTAGGGGTTGCCATTTTTCTGTTCCTTTTTCTCTTCTGCTTAGGGTATAGCTTTCTACATCATCACTTGAACTGCTTATCCAATACAGTGTTATCTTTCCGTTTTCGGTAGTGAAATTATTAAAAATAGGAGCTGTAGGCGGGGTTTTGTCAGGTTTCTCAACTACTATTACTTCAGAAAGAGGAGAGCGATTATAACGCAAATCTTCTGCTAAAATTTTGTAATACACTTTTTTATTAGAAAGAGAGAAACTCACCGTATCACGGGTTGTATTTTCAGTGATGATATGATTAAAAATATCTACAAATTCTTCTTTATCGGTATTAGCTCTCAGTACTCTATAGCCTGCCAAGTCAACCTCTGTATTAGCTTTCCACGAAAGAGTAACTACACCTAAACTATCGATTTTCCCTTGTAGTTCTATAGGTCGGGCAGGAGGAATAGAATCGGATGGTTGCACTAAAGTACTATGTGAAAAATGTCGCTTTTGTTGTTTATCAACTGAGGCTATTTTGAAGTAGTTAGACACTGAAAGTTTCTTATATATCAGTTTTCTGTCTTCTCTTTTGATATTGTCTACCACTTTTTGATAGTTCGCATCTTCTTTGGTATTATGCCAAAGCTCAAATTTTTCAGTAGCTTTTTCAGCTTCTTTAGGGTATTCCCAAATAAGTTCAACTCCGTCGTTAATGAAATTATAGTCGGCTATACGAGGGACGGCTGTAGTAGCAGAAACACCTTGTACTTTTATAGGGGCTGAAGGAATACCTTTTTCGCCAAAGGCATTGATACCATAGATGCGAAAGAAATAAGGCGTATCATTCGTTTCTAAAGTAGTTGCATAGAACATTTGTTTTTTACTTGTTCCATTCATATCTACAATAGGTGTGGAAGAAATGGGCTGAAAGTCAGTGCCGTTTTCAGAACGTTCTATGATATAAGAAGTATATATATCTTTTAAATAGGTAATCCCCCACGAGAAGAGCACCTTTTTATCATCGGGGATAGCTGTAAAATCGTGAATTTTAGGAAGTGTTTCAACATCAGAAAGCCCTACCATCACTGCAGAAGACTCTATTTCGGGCATTCCGAGAACTTCTACCTGATAAATATAGGTTTCTCCCGCTTTTACATCAGTATCTATAAATCCCCAACCTGCTTTCTGAGCTGCACCAAAGGACATATCTGCTGCAAAAAGAGCAAAAGTATGACGCTGGTTTAGCTCCTCTGCTATATTTACAATTTTAGATATACCATTTTTACTATCTTGTTCTACAGAAAAAGATTCACCATATAGTGCCTGAGCAATGATAGCGCCATAATTATCTTTTTGAATGAAGTCTATCCAATCTTCTTGTTTATCAGGTTTTAGAGTAGCTATAGTTTGTTTTTCAGGATTTTCGAGGAGATTACCATCTTTTTTGAGGAGTATTTTGTGAAGAACAAAGCCTTTTTGATTTGCTTTCTGCCATTCAATAGGAGTATTTACCGCCCAACGGAGCAGTATTCTATCTTTTTGAACGTAGTACTTGAGCATTACTGAAGGAGTAGTATCAGACAATTGAGCAAAAGACCAATTTACTACCCAAAAGCAGATAAGAAATAAGGCTTTTTTCATACTTATAGCATATCAAAAGTATAGTAATATTTTAAACGCCACAAAATTATACATTTATTTTTAAATTACAAATATATTCTCAAATAAAATTGAAATATATTTTGTTATAAAAACACAAAACTCTGTAATTCAATAAAATATAATTTATATCTTATTCAAAAAAGATATAAAAACCCATTTCTAAAACACTTCATAAATGTATTTTATTTATAAGAATTGTTTCAATTTTTCTCTATCTCGCCGTTAATTGTGTAATCTAAAAGAATGTTTTTTGAATTTACTAATAAAATGCGTATCTTTGCACAATCAAATCAGTAACTTAACATTAACATTTTAATACTTAACAATAATGGTAAAGAAAATATTTTTACTCACCTTTATGGCAATAGGAATGACTGCCTGCTCTAAATCTGACGACACTCCTATGAATAGTGGAGATAACAATAAGCTGCTAGGAACTTGGGTAGGTACAGCAGAAGTTATTGCAGAAAAACCTGCACAACAAAGTAAAGTATCAGAACTTTTTAAACAATCGTATGGAGCTTTATTAGGCAGCCCTGAAAGTAACTATCAAACCTATACAGTTAGAGTAGTTTTTAATGAAAAAAGGCTAAACATAACTAACAAGGAAGGTCAATATTCTTTTCAGGATATTGCATACTCAACTTTAGGCGACAAAATAGTTAATGATGAGAAAAAGCAACCTTTAGCTACTTATTCTATTGAGAATAACAGATTATTAGCTGAAAACACAGACTTTTTCTATTTAATAACAGATACTAATTTGGATAATTTGGAAAATGAAAAAGCAGAAGCATATCTAAAAGAATTTTCACAATTAGATACAACCGCCTCTGGTTATGCTGAAAAGCTAATAGAATTGCAATTAAAATATGGTTTAGCCTACAAGTACAAATATAAGTACAATCTTGTACGCCAATAGATATAAAAATACCCCTGATAAGTATAAGCTTGTCAGGGGTATTTTATTATCGTTTAAAAGCTTTGTAAGTGCGTTGCTGCTCATCTTGAAATGTTTTATTTTCTACAACCTTATTCTCAGGATTTTCAGCAATTGGACGAAATTTAAAGAATGTTTTATTCTCTTCAGCCCGTTCTTCTACAAAGTCTATTTGTGGGGCATTGAGGCGCTCTTGTTTTTCTTGTTTGTATTGCGTAATAAGTCTTTCGCGGATAATCGGTAATTCCTCATTGATTGCTTTGTCTATAGAGGCTATTTTATTTTCTGCAATCTCTTGCTGATGTTGAAAATCAGCTATATTGACACCCTTTTTCGCCAGTTTTTCAATTACTTGCTCGATTTCTTTTTTAGCTCTTTCTACTTGTTGAGCTCTATATGGTAGTTTCTCTTTCCAATAATCATCTGTTTCAGCCCATTTTTGCATATCTTCATAGCTTTTTTTCTCTTTTAAATATTCATCATATACTTTGGTATAATCTTCAAATTTGCGAGAGATAAAACCTAAATCGGCAGCGTGTTTGGTTTTTTCATTCTCATAGCGTTTTCTCATTAACTCTACTTCAATTTCAGCACGTGTTTCGGGGTTGGTGATGATAGCGGTTTTGAGTTCCTGTGTATCCACATCAGACACATCAATGATATTTGCCCCTTTTTTGATAGCTTCCATATAGCGGGATTGCTTGGCTTGTAGTTTTTGGAGCATAAACACATCAATACTATCGTTGGTGAGCATATAGTTCATACGTACATTTTCCCATTTGTTGCCTTGTCGCCACATTCGTCCCTCTGTTTGTCGTAAAGAGGTAAAGTTGTAAGGTAGCGTTAAAAGGTACATATCGGTAGTGTTTTCTTGCAAGTTCATTCCCTCTTGGATAGCTTCTGAGCCAATAACTATCTTTATCTTACCCGCATTGAATTTTTCTTGAATATCCAAACGTTGGTTTTTGTTGGTAGCCCCAGTGATGATACCTACTTCATCGGATTTGTAGCCTACTTGGCCTACCAAATACTCTTTGAGACGAGGGAATTGTTGTACTGCCAACTCAGAATAGATGATTTGCCCCGCTTCGGGCTTGTCGGTTTTATTCTGACGAATTAAGTCCATTGTGGTTTTGAGTTTTGGAGAGTTCTCTATAAAATCTTTAGTACTTACTTTGTCTACATCACCTTCGTAATTTTTAGAGAGGTAAGGAGAAAAAGCGATGAGTCTTGCATTGAGGATATGAGAAAGAATAGCCCCTTCTTTACTTTCGTCAAAAAGGAGGTTTAGGGTGTCGTATTCTTTTTTTGTAAACTCATTTTGTTCAATCTTGTATTCCTTATTGATACGGTTAGGACGTACCAATTGCGGGTTATCCTCTTCGCCTTTAATATCAATAAACTCGGATAGAAGTTGTTGAAACAGCGCGTTGTTCTTAAACCTGCGTACATTAGTTTTAAACTTTACATCACCTTTGGCATCAATTTCCATATCGTTGTCGGCTTCCATAAAGGTTTCAAAGAAGTTATTTACATTGAAATAGCCCGATTTTTCTAATCGCTGATTGGCAATAAGAGATAATACAGAATAATACTCTAACGGCTTATTAGTGAAAGGAGTTGCAGAAAGTAAAGTAACATTACGCCCATCGTAATTTTCTTGTATATACTGAGAAGCTACCCAAGTGTTGAGTCCCAATTTTGAGGGGCGTTGGTTCTGACTGCGGAAATCGGAGGCAAAACGCCTGTCCTCGATACGCACCTTATCTACGATATGGTTGGCGTTGTGTACTTCATCAAAAGTAAGGTGGTCAAAACCAAAATCTTCCCAGTCGTATACCTTACCTCGTTTCATTATGCCTTGCATTTTCTTTTCTTTTGCAATAGCTATTTCTATCTCACGCATTGTTTCATCGGAAACGCCTCCCGTAATAGGATTTTCTAAGCTATCAACATCCTTTTTGTTGATATAAGAGAATTTTTCAGCCAATCGTTGGGTAATTTCATCACCAAAACCGATATTCTGGAAACCCTCGTAAGTTACTAAGGTTATTTCTCCGTCTTTGTTATCAAAATGAGACAAATCGTAATCTTTACCAAGATTGCCTAATACATTCACTTTGGCGTTAGGAATAGCCTCAAAAATAGTTTCTACCCACTGTTTTAAGATGCTATCATTAGGCACAACAATAAGAGGGCGTTTGGCATTACCACGTTGCATCGCCTCGTGCATAGAGAGCGCTCCTGAAAGTGTCTTACCAAAACCTACTTCGTGGGCTAATAGCCCAACCCCTTTGGTTATAAGGCGACCGATACCCGCCCTCTGCACTTCTGTCAGCTTTAAAGGTTTGCCTTTGAAGTTTTGGTTTATTTTAGAGAACAAAGGGAACTGAGAATAGTCAGGTATATGGAGGTTGTTGTATTTGCGGTTGAACTCGTTTACAAAACGCTCTTTAAGGTCATTAGGAAGTTCCTCACGCAGGAACTTTTGAAAGAGGTTATTAGCTACTTCTTTACGGCGTTCACGTATCAAAGCATTGCGCTCTTTATCACTACCTGTTACCGCCTGGTTGTCTACAAATTCTCTGACCTCCCAAGAAGAAGAGGGCTCAAGGGCTTGGCTTGGTAATTTTAAAACGAAGTCTTTAAACTTATCCGCTAAATTATAATCTACTTTGACCATATCATAGCGCCTCATATAGCTGTTATAGACCTCTTTCTCCACTTTTCCTAAATCAAAATTATGCACAAACTCGTGATTAGGTGAAATGATAATATCTTCTAACTGTTTTTTAGGAGGTAAAACGCTTTGCAAGAGTGATTTTTGCTTGTTATATTGTGTTTTTAGTTTTTCATCATCTAATCTACCTGCAAAATCAATCGTTAGACGTTCTAATTTTTCGTAAATATCTCCTTCGGCATAGTAAAAATCGTGAATGTACTTTCCTTTGTAATAATTAGCGTATTGAGCGTGTGCTTCAGGATTGGCTATCTCGCCATTGTAATTGGTATCAGTAAAGGCTTTTACTTGCTCAGGAGTGATGCTATGACTATTCTGTAAAGCTGTATCTACCACGATATCATCTTTTACAAAGTGGTATTTGAGTGTCTTTTTACTAATCTCTGGAGTAGATTGTACTTTGTATTCTCCAGTGTTTTCAGCGGATTGTTTTTTGCTTTTAGTAACAACTTCAATATCCGTTGCTTCTTGTGTCTTTTTAGTTTTGGGTGTATGGGCTTCGATGATGTTATTTGCTTTTTTGATAATCTCTTGCAAATACTCATCTTTAAACTTCATATCTCCCCGATTTAGTAAGCGTTTGACATTGCTTTTTGCACCTATTTCTATTTGTACATCTAAAGATTTGAACTTTATATTCTCTAAAATATTAAGCGCTGCATTTAGTTTTTCTTTAGCTTCTTCAAGGAGTTGTGCATTGGTGTACTCTTCCTTAACATTTTCTTCTTTTTCTGCAATAGATTCTTTGGCTGGAGCACTCTCAAAAGTTGAAAACATATCAAGTTGTACCCCTTGTGTTGTTTGAGTTTGTGTAGGTTGTATGACTTTTTTTGTAGCAAACTCTTGTAGGCGTGTAAGGGCATCATCTAAGTTGCCTTTCACGTAATCCTCCTCACGACCGAAACGGTTTTTGCGCAGTAAGGTATCACCTAATACTTGCTCTGGGTGTTCGCTAAAATACTTGCTAATATCTTGGTTTTGTGCTTGGCTATTCTTTTTGAGAATTACAATGTCAGTACCTACATCAGTAGCTTTAAAAGCACCGTTAGGCAGTCGATACGCCTCAGAAAGTTCAGCACCTGAGAGTTTATCTTGTCTATTGAGCCACCCTGAAGGGAGTACCATTGCAAGGGTAGCCCCTTCGTTCATTACATCGAGGGAGCGTTTTACAAAATAATCTTCATAGCGGGGGAGTTTAGTTTCTTCTCCTAAACCTAAATAAAGCCCTCTATGGTTTCCATAAGGAGGGTTACCTATCACTAAATCGTACCGAGGGGTAAAGTCTTTTTTGGTACCATTGTCGGTAATAAATTCGGTTTCAAAGGAACGCAGGTTAATAGTAGCTTGGGGGTGCAGAAGTTTGGCTATTTTGGCAGTAGTTTCATTGATTTCAAAGGCAGAGACATTGGTTTTTAGTCCTAAATTATCGGTAGCGTGCAAGAAGTTACCCGTACCTACACTGGGTTCTAATACATTGATGGACTGTTTTTGAGGGAAATTGTTTTTGATAAGGTTGCGTACAGCATTCACTAACTTTTCATCGGTGTAGTATTCATCTAATACCCCGCGATTATCTTTGGTAATACCGCCACTTTTGTATTGGCTAATGGTGTTTTTTATCTCATCAGTGATTTGTACACCTTCATTGAGTTGGATAGTATTATCATCAGCAACGAAAGTCAGCGAATTGACAAGGGTTGTTATTTCCTCGTTGCTGACTTTCGTGTTGTTAGGTTTGTTTAAAAGGGTAGGTCGTACAGATTCTTTAGGTAATTGTTTGCCATCTCCTTGAGGTCGGGGTCGGTCTCCGTGTTGAATATCTCTTCCAGTGCTTTGATGTTCTTCTGTTGAAAGAGGTCTTTGATTAGGTAGAATTTGCGGTTGTGCTCCGTTGTGGCTGCCCATTTGAGGTCTTCCTGTTTGTCTTCCCAAATCGCTCCGCTCTGAGCTGCTAAGTCCATTTCCAACATTGTCGCTGCCCATTGCTTGTCGGCTTGGGTTATCTCCTTCTTGCTGGGATTGGCTTGGCGTGAGAGGCTTTCTAAGGTTTGGTTTAGATGACTGCTTTCCCACTTGCTCAGATGAGGATACTCTGTTGGATTCAATTGTAGTGCTTCCATTTTGTGTGTGAATTTGTATATTATTATTATCGGCAAAGATAGTGTTTTTTGAAGAAAGAAACAATCTTTTATTGTTAAAATCAAAAAAATCATAGTCGCTAAATAGTTCACTGAGATGATTGAAATGAACGCTATTCACTTTGGCGATATGACTATTGTATTCACGTTTCAAATCTATATAATTATCAGCTGTATAGCTAATGACAAAAGTCTCATTCGTACTTTTGTCTACCGCTTTCATTCCTTTTTGTAATTCTATTGCTTCAGGGACATTCCTTTGCTCTATGCTCTTCTTGTAGTTAAAAACTTTTAAATGATAGTCGTTCAAGTCTTTTACTTCACTTTTACCTATTCCATAAGCCCCTCTTTGGTCTATGCTGTTCTTCAGATTGTTGAGTATGTTTTGAGTAGCATCGTTACCTGCTTTATCTCCATCTAAAAACAAATGTATTTTACCTGTATAGTTTTCAAATTGCTCAATAAAAGTACCTGTGTTGGTAATAGAGTTTAGCACTACCAATGTACGGTCGTTAGGTTTACCGTTATCTTTAGCCATTTGCAGATAAGAAAACATATCGGTCATTCCTTCAAAGACAACCGTTTCGTTGCGAGTACCAGTTATAATGCTTATATCACTTGCTCCTACTTTGGCTTTGACATAAGGATTACGTATATCATAACCTCCTGATTGATTGCGTAAACCAATACCAAAATAGTTTTTACCATCACTATTATTGCGATAATGTACCTGTTGAGCGTATTGTTGTAAAATTTCTTTTGAGATACCACGCCCTGCGAAGTATTCTAACAACTTATCATTGTTAGGTACAGTCACTTGAGTAATCTTAGTGCTGGGGGCTTTTTCCGTGTAATGCTGAGTGGGAGTAAGTCTTTTATTTTCTGCTTTTTGATTTTTAATACTTTGGCTAATAGTAGTATTAGAAAAGTCTTTCAGAAACTCAACAGCTTCTTTCCAAGTTTTCTTTTCAAGCTCCATTACAGCTTTGAAAATTTGTCCGCCTTTACCCGCTTTAAAATCATAATAGCCTTTTTCATCTACTGAAAATTTCTCGTTATCGGTAAGAAAATAGTAATCGTGCCCACGTTGACGGTCAAATTTCACTCTGCCTTGTCTTTCAAGGTAGAAGAAATAATCAACAGTAGAAGTGTTTTTGACAATATTTTCAATATCTTGTGGTGAAAATGTAGCCATAGGATAAATTTATTTGCGTTTTTCTATAAAATCATTGAACTCAAAAATGTTTTTAGCTTTACTATCCCACTCTTTACGAGAGAGGAGTTGTAAGGATATAAACACATCGTTTTGTTTGTTGTATAAATCTATACGCTCTATACGCCCTCCATATTTATCCCCTTCTTTTTTATATAGTGTGTAAGGTAAAAGGGTATCGGTTGGATGAACATAATAAGTTGTGTAATTCTCAGGAGTAATTATCCTAAAACGCTTGTATTCTTTTTTAAAAAGAATAGTATCACTCAGGTCTTTTCGGTAATCGAAATTCAAAAGGTGTTGCGATTTGAATACTGCTCCTTGTTCTTTTTTGTGTTTAGGGATAGAAGGAACATTAGAAAGCGTTGAAAATATGAACTGCTGAGGGTTTCTGTCAGTGATATCAAAGGCAAGTGAGTCGGTAATAACAAAGATTTTTTCAGTGAGTTCAGGTTCATCAACATAAGGAACAAGCTCTACAAGGGTGTCTCCTTTGTAATTGAGTTTAGAGATAACAACGCTTTTCATATCATCTAAGCCTTTAGAGGCATTGAAATAGATGTTGGACACTATATCAATACCTCCCTTTTCGGCTTTAATCTCCTTTTTACTACAAGAAAAGCACAGCAATGCAGAAAAGAGAAAAAGAGTTTTTTTCATTGTTTATCAATTGATGTGTTATCGTGAAATACTATGTTCAGGAACGTTGTTCTTTTGTTGAGACTGTGTAACTTCGGGTTTTACCAATTGATTTTGGATAGTTACCCTATTCATAGCGTTGTCGTACAGATTGAGCATTTTCCACTGAGGATTTAACACGGCAAAGCCTTGTATTTGACGGTTTTCTTGTTGGAAAGTTACCTGAGTGATATTGCCTTTTTCTAAATGTTTTTTAGTGCGTTCTCTCTCAATATCATTAGCAAATGTTAAGTTGGATTTTTGCATAATGTTATCTATATCCACACCATAGGCATTCTTATTGTACCACTCGTATTTGTAGTTGCCATAGTCAGTTTTAGGCTCTTTCATATTGAGTTTGATAAAGCTTTCTGTACGTGAAAGCTCCCCAGTTTCCTTGTTTACTACATCGTGCTCTATTTTTACTGAACGACCCTCAAGCAAGTTAATCGCTTCTTTGGCAGTAATATTGTTTTCTTTCTGTATCTTAAAAGTTTGGGAACGTTCCTCACCATTTTTGGTGGTGAGATTGGCACGATAAGAATTAAGAAATACACCTCCTTGCTCGGTTTTAGTGAGGTTCAAATCAAAAGTAGCTGTATTGCCTTTCATCAAGCGGTCGGGGTAGTTGTACTCAGCACGAACAGTTACTTTAGCTTCAGGTGATAGTATGGCATTTTCTAAGTCCTTGTGCAGTTTAGTATCTTCGCCTAAACCAAGATATTTTACTTGGTTTTTGAGGTAGTTTAGCTGAGTGAATTGCTGTTGTGAAAGTTGAGGAGATGATTGTGTTTGTTGTTGCTGTTGTTGAGCAACTTCTACAACTTTTCCTTCCTTAATGGCAGTATCTAAAGCTAACTTGCTCCAGTTGAACTCTTGGTTACCTACATTTACGCCTATAGGTTTCATTGTTAGTTCATCGCTACCATCTCGGTGAGCATTTTTGTCAATCTTAACAACTTCTAAGACTGAATTATTCTCTTTGAATTGGAATTTTTGACCTACTTTTACATCATTGTTTTGACTTTGTTGCTGTTCAATGTTGTCAAGAATGCCTACAATGTTGGCTACATATACTTTATTAGCTTCTTTGCTTTGTATATAGGTATTGTCATCAACCATTTTTTCTACACTCTTTACAACTTCTTCAGGGAAGTTTTGTTTTAAAGCTTTATATGCTTCAATTTTGTCAGATTTAGTATTACCCCAGTCTGCATTATAATTATCAAACTCTTGGTCTTCAGAAAGAGCATAAGCTTTTGCTAAAGGATAGAGTTCTTTGGGCATTTCTTTGAATTTTTCTTCGATTGTAGCTTTAGTAGCTACTTCTTGTTCTACTGTATTCATTTGTTTGATAGGATTTACTTCGGCAAGTTTGTATTGCCCGTTATTTATTACTTCTTCTAATTTTGACCGATACCAGGGGACTTCAATTCCTCCTCCAATGGAGGAGTCTTTTAGAATGACCATATCTTGGTCACTTTTATTTTTTGCAAATCTTGTTACTTCAAAAACGTCCTCTTTGTAATGGAGTTTTTGACCTATTTGCAAGTCAATTGTAGGCTTTTGGTTTACTTCCTTTTGTTCTGTTGTTTCCATTTGTTTTACAGTGTTTAAAAAGTTATTAATCTTGTTTTCTAATTTTTCTTTTTCATCCTTTGATAATACTCTTCTATGGAGCTTGCTCCTTCTCTCACAGCGTTTTTATCTACAAATTCTCTCTCTTGAGGAGAAAATGAGAGATAGACTTGCTTAAGTCTGTCCATTTCAGTGTCTTTTCTCCAAGCTAAATCACCAATAAAGCTATTGAGAACATCGGTATTTAGGGATTTTTTAGGAGTATTTACCTCTTTTAATCTCTCTTCATTGAGAAGTCGCACAATGTCAGACTTATAAAGAGATACTTCTCTATCAGAAGTGGTACCACTTAGATAGATTTTAGGGTCGGGTTGCTCACGGATGCTATACACTTCTAAAGTTTCATCGTAATCTTTGGAATAGAATTGCTGTCCGATACTGATTTGTATGTTTTGCATTTGATTAGTTTTTTAGATTATTATCTTCTAAAACCACGATGGCGGTGTTGTTCCTGCTCTTGTTCTTCACGGTGACGATTAGCATCTTGATAGAGGTCGTCGTCATTCACGTCTAAACGGAGTTTAGACTGCTGTTGCTTTTGTGATTGGCTTTCATTAGGCGTAGCATCGTCTATGGTACTGATGGTCTTGGATACAATGTTTAGATTATTGGTGATTTCTTTGCCAATCTCAGGGAACTTGTCAATCTTATCCTGCAAGTAACCTTTGAGCTTGAGGAGTTCGTTCTTAAAACGGTTACTTTCTTGGATATCTTTTTTTTCTGCAACCACTTGGGCGATTTTCTCGGTGTGCTTGAGCAGGTCATACTCGGTTACTTGTTGCGTTCTTTGGTCGTAGATAAAGGCTTTTTTCTCAATATCTATGGACTTACTATTGGTGAGTTCATTTAGCTGGCTATAGACAATTTCCTTTTGACTTTGTTTTACAATCTCGTCAATGGTTTTGTCACGCTGATAGATATTCACATTTAGACGAGTATTGTTATCCGTCAGGAGGAAAATCAAACGGTCTTTACCATTATCGGCAATCATAGCGTGTCCTTTAAGGAAATTTTCAATATCCTTGTTGGAGAGCTTTTTAGAGAAGGTATTGTCTTCACTCATAATACCATACTCTTTTAGGTCTAATGTAGGTAATTGTTCGTTCATATTGTTACTGATTTATTTGTTTTTAAATTTGATTAACTGTCTCACCATTTTGATTAATTCAGGAGCTAATAGCCCTATACATACTCCCAACATTAGATTAACAGGAGCTATACATTTTTTTATAAGAATAGCTAACTCATTAGCCATTTGAGCTTCTTTAGAAGTAATGAGAGTCGAATCGTCGATAGATTGTAAAGTTTCTATTACCAAACTATTAAAATCAACTACTACTACGGTAATACCTATGAAAAGCAATAGTAGTATAACGTTGCAAATAATTTCTAATTTCTGTTGTTTTGTCATTTCTTCTTATTGTTTTTAAATTCAAAATCTACCTTACAATTTTTGAGCACTAAATACGCTTCAAAGTCTTTTCCTGCCTTGCTTTTAAAGCCTTTTAGTAGACTTGTTTTGCCTTTGGCAATAAGGTCGGCCACTTGCTTGGCGGTGATGGTTTTATGGGCTACCTCTTTCCAAATGGTAAAGTCGCAACCGTTTTTGTAGTTGGTGCAGCCAAAGGCTTTTTTACCCTCCACGATTTGCCCTTGTTTACATTTAGGACAAGTTCCCAAGGTTGGACGTTCCACCTTAACAGTAGCCTCAATGCTAAAGATGTTATGTACCATATTCTGCACGTATTGCAATAAGTTATTGTAATACTGTGTTACTAATAACTTTCCTTCTGTTATTTGCTTTAGTTGATACTCAAGGCGGGCGGTTTGAGCTACATTCACCACTTCTAAATCTTTGATAGCATTGTAAAACTGTAGTCCCAACTCTGTAGGCAAATACTTGTTCTTCTGTAAGGTTATAAACTGTCTTTTTTGAATAAGCGTATCAAGTATGCCAGGGCGAGTACCTTTGGTACCGATTTGCAGACCTTTCAACTCAAACTGACTTGAAAGCTCCTTGTGTACTTCGGGCGATTGTTCTTGTAGGAACTTGTCCAAGTTACATAAATCATCGGTAAGGGTTGCAGGTGTGTATATAGCGGGAGGTCTACTCTCAATTTCACGAACGTTTTTCGCCTCGATAGCGACCGCGTCGCCCTGCCTGTAAGGCAGATCCAAAACAGTAATTTTTTCATCATCTGCTTCACCCTCTTCATCAGTAGCTGCTGTTTTATTTTTAGGCGTGTAACGCTCCCAACCTGCATATAACAGTTTGTTAGTGTTGGTTTTAAAAGGCGTTCCTTGATTGTCAAAAAGATATATGCCTTTTTCATATTGAGAGCTGTCGGAAAAGCTCTCTAAACAGCGATATAGGATAAGTTCAAATACACGGCGTTCCTGCTCGGCTAAGCTCTCTAAACCATTGGTGTAACCTGTAGGTATTAAAGCATCGTGTGAGCCTGTAATTTTGCTATCATCTACCGATTTGGGTTTTCCCATAAAAGAAAAGTCAGTGACGCCCAAAAAATCTCTACACAAACCAATAAAGAACTTTTGGAGGTTGTAATATCCCTCTTCAGTGATATAAGGGTCTTCAGTACGCGGGTAGGACAAATATTTACCTTCATACAGCTTTTGAGCAGACGCCAACACTTGGTCGGGCGTGTACTTATAGAGTTTGTTAGCTACAATCGTCAAACTGTCCAATGTATGCAATAGAGGCGGGTTTTTAGACACTTTTTTCACCTCGTGAGACACAAACCTATGAGCGGGCAAAAGTCCGTTAAAAACGGCTTGGGCTTGCTCTTTGCTCTCATATATGGGGCTCTCGGTCGTATAGGTAGTACCATTGTAAGAATGATTGGTGATAATCTTGTAAGTATAGGTTTTTTCGTGCCCCTTATTCTTGATGTACCTATCGCAAATAATCTTTAAGATAGTACTCTGTACTCTTCCTATCGATAGCAATTTACCTTGTCCTAATTGTAGGGTGGCTGCTTGGGTGGCGTTTACGCCAATGAGCCAATCGGTAAAAGCACGAGCGTAGCCACTTTTACAAAGGTTTTCCAAAAATGGGTCACCCTGCTTGTAGGTAGGGTGTGCAAAAGCCTTGCGAATACCCTCATCAACTAAAGCCGAGTTCCACACACGAATGAAAGGTTTTTTACATTTAAAATAGTTATAGATGTATCTAAAAATGAGTTCCCCCTCACGGTCGGGGTCGGTGGCAACAATGATATTACCGATTTCAGGGTCGTTTAGTAAGCTGCCTAACTTATTGAGTTGAGCTTGGCGGTTCTCCTCTTTCTTAGGTTCGTACTTATAATCTTTTATCTGCAGAAGCAGTGGCAAATAGGATTTATCCCATTTTCCTTCCCCTCGATAGGCGGTATCTTCAGCAAGTTCTAACAAGTGCCCAGCTGCACAAGAAAGGATAATATCACCTTTCTCGTAATGGTCTCCTTTGAGGGTAAAACCTAATGCGCGGGCGTACTCACGCATTTGTGTTGATTTTTCGGCTATGATTAGGGTTTTAAGCATAATGTTTTTAGTTTATTGTTGCTCTATTTCTTTTTCTAATTCCTTAAATTTGGAAAAATTATATTGTTTACCTCCATTTGGAGTACCTAATATGTTACCTAACCTATTAGAAATTATACTATGTAATGTATTATTCTCTTTGCGTAATTTATCTCGCTCTCTTTTGAGACGATACATATTGTGTATGGCTATTGCTAAGAATAACAATAACAGTAGTATATAGTAAGTGTAATTGTCCATCTTATTTGATACTGATTAAATTGTTTAGAAAGGTTATGGGGTTGATATATTCATTATTCTGTTTCACTGAAAAATGCAAATGGGGCGCTGTAGAGAGTCCGGTATTACCGCTTTTACCAATAATAAACCCCGCTTTTACAGATTCCCCTTGCTGGTAATAGACTTCGGAGAGGTGACAGTAGATTGTTTCAAAATTCTGATGTTTAACTTTGATATATACGCCTCCGCCTTTGCTATCCCAGCCTACTGCGCTAATTACCCCGTCTAAAACAGCGTATATGTGTTGGTAGTTAGCCCGTAAATCAATGCCGTTGTGCATACGCTCTTGCTTTAGAATGGGGTGGAAACGCTCTCCAAAATGAGAGGTAACGTACAATTCTCCCTTCAGAGGCAGAGAGAGCCGTACGACTTCTTTGGTAGGAGTAGGTTGCTCATTGTCCTGCTGTTTGGTATGTGCTTCAGTCACTGCCTTTTTAGCAAGGGATAAGATGATAGAATCTTGCACCTGTTTGAGGATATTAGGTGCAGTAGGTTGTGATTGACGGATAAGTGTCTTCAGTGAATCTACCTCTTTGCGAAGGGCTGCCTTCTCACTGCGAAACAATCGCTTCCACACGCCACTGCCTTTTTTTTCTGCACTTACATTGCTATTACTTAGCTCATTATTCTCTACTACTCTAAATTTTTGGTACTCTTTTTCGGGAGCTACTTTTGGGATGAGTGTATTGAACTGTGCATAGGTACTACCTATTGCAGAAAAGAAAAGAGATAGGGTTATGGTTTTGATATGTTTTTTATCGGGTTGCATTTTTGAGGTGTTAGGTCTTAAGGTTTAGGTGTCAGTTAGGCTACAGCTTCTCTAATTTCATTAATCATTATTTCAACTTCTTTGTTGATACGACGGAAATTGGTCATAAGGATTTCATTTTTGCGGTCGTTGCCTGCGCTGTCTTTGAATGAATAGTAGGTAGGCATTTTCACATAATTGGCTTCCTCGTGTTTGATAGCTTTCATATCAAGGTTGATTTTGCCTGAAATAGCCGATGTTTTAAACTCTTCGGTGGCGTTGTCCTCGCCTTGTACAACCATACCTACCATTTCACCTGTGCGTTGTCCTGCAATCTTGCCCGCGGGTATCATTACATCCATCTTTTCGCTGATGGTCATATTGGTACCTTGGTTGGAGATAGATTCCGAGTAGCTTTTTTGTTTGATTTTACCAAAAAGCTTTTCAAGCCAATCAAGGGTACCCTTGTCGCGCACAGCTCCTGAGAGGATATTCCCCATAATAGCTGAAATGGTTTCGGCTACTTCTTTTTTGTAGAATTGGCGCAATTGTGGTTGCTCTTGCAAACCGAGCATTACCGCTACTTTATTGCTACGTGCAGTCGCCACGAGGTTGTCTATCTTGTGAATATAGATAGTAGGGAACTCATCAGCGATAAGTCCGCTGTAGAGATTACCTTTGTCGTTTATCTGACTTATTACCCTATTGAGCACCGCTGAATACAAAGCTGAGTTAATGTCCTGTGTGCGCGGGTTGGAGGCGAGAATGAGGATAGAGGGATTTTCAGGGTCGGATATTTTGAGTTGCACTTCGTCGCCACTAAATACCCAAAAGCTTTCTTTGGTTGCCAATCGCGATAAGAAAATCTTTATAGTACCTATCTGCCCTTCGAGCTGGTCAAAGGCTTTGTTTTCATAGGCAGATTTGAAAGGCGACATAAGCGATACTAACTCTTCATTGGTAAAGAGAGTATCGAATATCTCTTCGTAACTGCGATTCATAAAGGCGAGTATATGAGGTAGGTCAGAGTATTTGCCATTCTCATAAGTAGCAAAGTAATAGATAGTAGAGGCAAGAAAATTCACCGCTGACTGAGTAAAGAACTGTTCAGAACCTCCTCCACCAGAGCTGCCTCCTTTTTGCAAGGCACTTACCATAGATTCAGCCATTTCTTGGGCTTGTGCTAAGGTGTTGATATACTCCTTTTTGAAAGGATTTACTCTTCGGGAGTATTCTACTTCATCGAGGTTTACCACGTGAAATTTGTGCTTGTAGTTAGGGTCAGTTTTCTTCTTTAGCAAGTGGTGGTAATAGGCAATTTCGCCTAAGCTTGGAAACTTAAAGTCGTAGATACACAAGCAAAAACCTTTGCCTACTAACTGACGGATAGCGGGGTTAATCACCCCAAAGGACTTACCCGAACCAGGGACTCCAATGACCATTGAACCACGAAAGGGGTCAATATTCATCCAGCCTTGGTGCGTTTGTTTTTGGTAGCGGAACTTGTAAGGGATGTTTACAGAGGTAGGTGTTTCTACAAGTTCCCTATTTTGGTCGAAACTCTCCTCTTCGGTATTCCAACGGTCTTTATCCATTTTAGTTTGCATTAGTTTAGAAATACTATCAGCACCTTTTTGAGTGATCATCGTCCCTGCATACGAAAGCAGGAGGTAGCCTAATTGATAACCATTGAGATAGGGCACTACATAAGGTAAATTGGGATTGCCCGCTCCCCATACAAGGGCTAAAGAGCTTATGATCATTATCAGTCCCACAGATATGGGCAAAAAGATTTCTTTGGTTGTATCTAAGTCGCGTTTCTTTTTAGCTCGTGTGCCTATAGCTACCAAGGTAATTAGTACAAGAGTACTCAGCTTGGCATTGATAGGAGGAAAGAATACGCCCATCTTTGCAAAACTTTGCAAGATATTAGATAGCACAGGTATCTCAGCATTTTGAAAGAAAAGAATTAGGCAATCCAAAGTTACGACTCCATAGACCATTTTTTGGAAGAAGTCGTATATTTTGATTTGGTTTTGTTGTTCTTGCATACTCATAGGCTTCAGGTTTTAGGTTTCAGGTTTTAGGGGTTAGAAAGTATCAGCTTGGAGTACATCGGAGTAATTGACTTTCATATCAATCACACGCCCTGAGATTTGTTCCTCGATAAGGCGTATTTTTAGTATTTTGCTATTGGGAAAGGTAAATTTCTCAAACACAAAAATATTGCGATAGTTCTTGCGTATTTTAGTTTGATTATTGAGTGCATACAAAGGGGTTAGCAAAATACTTTGATTGTTGGTAGCTTTATAAATCTTTTTGTCCTCAATACTGAACTTCATAGCGTCGATATTGCAAGGTAGGTTAGTAAGGTTTTCGATACTGATGTCTAAGAAGATGTAATCATCTATCACATAAACATTGTTCAGTAGCATTTTGAGTTTCAAATTCTTTTTCTTGCGAATAGGCTTTTTAATTTTCTTTGCTTGAATATCCAAGGCAAAGCGTTTGAGTTCGTAATTAGAGTATTTGAGTTTAGGATATTCTAATGGTTGCATATCTTCGGCTTTGATATGAATATTAGAGGCTAACCAGTTGTGCTCTTGCTCTTGGTAAATGGCGCGGTATTGCGCTAAAAACGATTGCCCTACTACTGTGATAATCCCTATATCCATTCCTGAACGCAATTCCTTTTTTTGAGTTGCATTCTCTATTAATTCGTCTCCGCTTTGTTCTACTTTAATGCGGGCAATATTTTCGGAAGGCAAATCGCCTATGAGGTAGTTTGTAGAGAGGTCTACAAACTGAATAGGCTCAGGGGCAATGATGTGAATATTTACCTCCTTACCCATAAAGATAATGGGGAGGTTATCTACATTAATTTGATTGACAAGGGTTTGTGCTTGTACTTGTCCTCCCCAGAGAATGGCAAATAACGCTATAGAGAGTTTTGTAATGATATTATTCTTCATTTTTGTTTAAATCTTGTTCGTTAATTAAATAGATGTAAGAGTTGTACTTGAGTTTTACTTTATTCTTGCGAATGATAGCTGCTACAGCTTCGGAGGTAGAACGGAATAGATTAGAGGCAAGGCTGGTAAAGAAACCTTGACCTGTTTCTACATTCACCCCTTGTACAGAGTTCGCTCCTAACTCTCGAATCATTTCTCTAAAGGCACTCGCAGGCACGTATAGCCCTTTGAGCCCGTCCATATCGTAAATGGAAAGATTGATAGGGTAAATCTCATTATTGGTCATTACCGATACGATACTCAGGTAAACACGCTGTTGTGAAAAGCCTGCAATCTCAGCGTATAGGAAACTACCTCTTCTCACCAACCTCTTCTGCTTTTTACCTATGAAAATATCTTCCAAAAGACGTATACGAATGCGACTTCCTAAGTAGCCTTTAATGTTTTCATCTATTACCGCTTTGATGTTGTTACCCTCTTTCTCTTTAGAAATATGATTAAAATTCCCCAAGTTATTTGCTTTGGTAACCTCTAAACTGCGATTGAGAAAGGCTTCGCGTTTTTCTTTATTAGCTTTTAAACGCTCTGAAGCTACTTTCTGCCTTATTGCCTCAGGGTCTTTAGATTTCTCCAATGAGGCTAAGAATAACATCTGCTCTCGTAAGCCTTTTACAGGGTCGTACTCTTTCTCCTCTTTTTCTTGCTTGCTACTCATTGTAGGCTGTTGCGACTCATTAAGCATACGAATCATCTCTTTAGAACGTTCGTAATCTTTATCGTCTTGTGATTGCGATGAGGATTGAGAAAAAGCACTGTTGTTGGGGCGGTAATAGGTGTTATCTCCTATCTTTGTAACCTTGCTATTAGCATTGCGCTTGCGCTCATATTCCAAAGAATCCAAATAACGCTTTTGAGCATCATTCAAATTGTCGGAGTAGTTGTAAAGGCTATCACTTTCCTTCTCAAAATCTTGAATCATAGAACGACTGTCGTTCGTATTCTCAAACATCTTGTCGTAAGCGTCGTTTTTGTTCATTATGGGCGTTTCCACTTTTCCTAAAGAGGTACTCAGGTCTTTCTGTGCTTGCTCCTTTTTATCGTCTTTGCCAAATAGGTCTATTACTTGATAGCCTATGAAGCACACAAAAGGTAAAGCAATGAGAGGAAAGATATATTTGGGTTGCTTAAAGTTGATTTTTTTCATTGCTGACTTTGGTTTTGTAGGGTTTGATACTGCTGGTATAAAAACTCAATTCTAAGGCTATCAGAAGGGGTGAGCTCTCCTAATTCGCGTTTGGCTTTATATCCCTTTAATTCCTCAGTAATGTTTTGCATTTGCTCTTGTCTGTTCTCGTTTTGCTTGATGATTTTGCTACTTTGCTCATAAAGCATTGGTATCATACCATTGTTAGCTTGCTGAGACAAACGTATATCCCAAATAGTACTTCCTATAAACGACAGCACTAAGAAAGTCATCGCATAGAAATAAAACTTTTTAGGATTGGCATACAACCATTTACCTACTGAGGTTTCTTTAAATCTCTCTTTAAGTCTTTCTTTGAGCTTTTTATTAGGTTGCTGTTCTTGTTCCTCTGTTTGAGGCTCTATTGAGGTGTTTTGTTCTACTTCTTTTTTCATTCTAATAGCTGTATTTTTGTTTGACAGATAGTTCAGTATTATCTAAGATATTCCAGTTTTCTAAGAGCACTCCGTGTGCATTATTAGGCGTTCTCGGTATATCCCTAAAAGTACCTTGTGTAATGAGCTTTCGTATGATAAGGCTTGTCTTTCTATTAATCATCTGTGTACCATAGTACATAAACCTTTTGCTGTTCAAATCAATATTGATAGAGTCTGTTTGTATGGACACGGTTGCATTAGAGGAGATGATTTGGTTATACCAACCTTTTTCGGTTAAGTTACTTCGCTCTTTCTTTGCTGAATCATCCATAAGGTAGAGTGCTTTATCAATATTCTTATTGATATACTCATCATCAGGAGCTAAGGTGAAAAATAAGCGGTGAAAAAGTTCCACTTGTGCCTTGTACTCTACGGGGCGATTTAGGAGTTCATCAGTTTGTTTGACCAGCACAGGTACTCCGTTGTCTAAGATATAGATAGATTTTCGAGAGTCCTGTACGATTTTGTAGGAATAGCTAAACCCTACAATCACGATAACAATAGCAAATATCACGGTAGCTATAGCCATTGTTTTATTGATTTTGATACGTTTTTCTATGTTTTTTACTATCATTGTGAATTGAATTTGTTATCTAGATTTAGGTACGTCAGGCATTCTGTTGATATTCTTACTAACAACATCAAAAGTACTATTTGCCACTGAGTTTTTCACGCTATTTGCTAGAGAACGTCCTGCGTTTACAGTACCTCCTACAGCCTTACCACCTGCTGAAACTGCACTAGCTGCTTTGCTCGCAGCTCCTTTGGCTTTGGTCATTATGCTAGCTCCTCCAGCTGAAACCACTGAGTCGGCAATAGTAGGTGTCATTAGTACGGCTAATCCAGTTATTACATAGCCTACGCAAGGGAAAATCACAGAGTTCATCATTCCACTATAGGTGGTATATGCCATTAGAAGTCCTTGATTGATTACATTGCCATTAGCATCAACTATCGTTGAAAGACGTGTAATATCCATAGTGTAGCCTGCCATTATAATCTGTTGCCCTATATTGATAATCGTATAGGCTATAAAAGTGTATAGATTGATATTGATAAACTTAGAAATCCAATTCGTCAGCGAACTTTCAAAACCTGGTATGAGCGACATCCCGACGGCTATAGGCCCTAAAACTATCAGTATATACGACCATACCTTTTGTATAAAGAAGATGAGATAGACCCCTACCCTTAAAATCATTAAACATACTAACTCAATAGCTTCTCCTATGATTTTTTGCATTTTGTAATTGAGTCTCTCCAATCCATCTTCAATAGGAGCTGTAAGTTTATCCCATTGGTCGCCAAAAGCTTCTCCTACATCACCATTACCTACTTTTGTCCAAAAGTCCTGTCTTTTAGCCATAAGAGCTGCTCTTTCTTTGATAGTAGCATCTAATACTTGCATTTGTTTGGTATAGCGAGTTGTCCGAAGATTATTAGTTGTCTTCTCTATCTCTTGGAAAACTCCCTTGGGCATTTCAGCAAGTTTTAGAAAAGGATATTGTACCATTTGGGTGAAAGGTACCCAGTAGATGAGTATAAGTCCTATGATAACGGGTTTAATCATTGGCTCTACGTCCCATTCGGCACTTCCGCTTTGCATTCTAAAACCTATGATTGAAAAGTAAATAAGCATTCCGAGTGCTCCAATAGCTTTTCCCAGTATAGAGGCTTGGTAGGCGTAACTTTCTATAAAAGTATCTAAGTGCGTAAAGGCTTCCATAAACCACTCTTCAAAGTCGCCACTACCTTTCATAAACTTTACGGTTTTATCTCCTTGATCCATACTAGGTGGTGGCGGGCCTATTATAGATGAGCCCGCCCCTGAATAAGGAGGTCTGGGTTGTGCTAAAGAAGCAGGAGTTGCCAATATAAATAGCAAACTTGCTATAATGATTGTAATTTTCTTTAAGTTCATATACTTAGAATTTATGTTTGTATTGTCGCATTATACTTTCCATTATTTGTACATCTTCAACATAAGGAGCTATTTCATCGGTAGCTTTATAAGAATCATTGAGGAGTCGTTCCGTTTCTAAAAACCACTGATTGATGTTTCCCGTGTTCTGTAGCATACGTTTAAATTCTCGCCAGCCTATCAGTGCTTTGTGATACATTAAAAATCGCTTGCCTCGTGGCATATCCAATGTAGTTGCCTTTTCGTAAATTCCTTTGATGATGTCTAACTTCTCTTGCAAAGGCTGTAATTGTCCTGTGCGTTTAGCATTCTCAAACGCTTTTTCATCTTTAAAACCCCATTGTGAATAAGTCTCAGGTTTGTCTGGAAACTCTTTAAGAGGGGTGAGCATTCTTTTATAGTACAACAAGAATAAAGGGTCGGCTTTGACGGTTAAGGATGTCCAATGTGCCATATCACTGAGACTGCGTTTATAAATACTATCTACGTGCTTTTTGATGGTTTCTGCTTCTCTTTGCATTACCATAGCTTTGAGCTGCCGTTGTGTCTCTAAGCCTGTAGCACTGAGCGGACGGATATCCTCACCGTCCATATAACGGTGGTTATACTTGCGCCCGTTGTAAGAAAGCCATCCCCATACCATTGAATGGTTCTTGCTCAATTGAGGGCCTACCTTTATCCCGAATATTTTTTTGTACTGTGCTTCGGGCTTAAAATCTCCCCACTGTTGAAAAACCTGCCGTTTTTCTTGTGCATTGAGGGCTTCATCTCTTACCTTGGTAATTTTATACTGAGCAAAGACCACAGTAGAAGCTAATAGACACACATAAAGAATAGTTTGTTTCATTGTATTAATAATATTTATAACGTCTGTACTTTTGCATAATCTCTTCAACAAGTTGTTTGTCGTGTTCTACAAAGTTGTTGAATACAGGTATAGAATAGATATAAGCACGGCTCTTATTAAACTCTATGATATTGATAACGTTTAAAATAGAAACATTGAGCAAACGTAACTTCATATATACACGGTCGAGAAGTGCATCTCTATCGGCTGAGTCTATCAATCGTTTTCTGTCTTCTGTTAAGAAAGCTTTCCGCTCTTCAATAATTGACAATACTTTAGAGTACACTTGATCTGTTTCTTTTTTGATCCAAAAACTATATTGAGGGTTTTCTACAGCTAATTTGTTCATCTTTCTAAGATTCCCTATAATACTAAAAACATAATCTTTTATATACTTGATTTGCTTGCTTTGACCAAAAAGAGAATTAATGTTATACAGATTTTGGTAAATTTTCTCGTGGATAGCTACTACTTGTACTATTTTTTTATTAGACTCTTCATAAAACTCTTTCTGTTTTTTAAAGATACTATTAAAGTTCGCTAAACTCGCTTCCCTTGTTACGTGATTGGCACTGATATGCGCCAATAAAGAACTATTGATCACCGTCTCATAGTAGCTTTGGGCTTGCAGTGTAGTTACTGTAGAAAAGAAAAGCAATACAGATAGTTGGATAAGTTGTTTCATATGCCAAGGCTTTTAACATTTTTTAAAATATCTTGTGCTAACTCCTTATCTCGGTCTATATAGTACTGAAATAAGCTTCTTCTGCGCTGTATAGCATAACTTGTTTCACGAATAACACTAAGGGTGGCGTAAGAATCATTATACAGTCTATTGACTTCACTGAGAGCATAGTCAAGTAATATTTGGCGTTCAGCCCGTTCCATTTGGTTGATAGCCCCGTAAGAGAGTACTATACCTGCTAAAAATCGGGTAACCATTTGCAAATCGTCTATAAAATTGATTTGTTTGGGCAGGATAATAGGGAAAGCTTCTCTAAAAACATCAGGTGCATTGCGCATTTCTCTGTAAATTTTCTGTTGCACTTGTTTTATTTCTTTGGCTCTCTCACTTATTACATAGCCCGTAGGAATTGCTTGTAGGGTAAAATCTACTATCCGCAAGCGGTCTTGTATCTTGCGACCCGTTTCCTTATACTTCTCCCATTGACTTCTATTAAGTGCTTCAGTAGTAGTATTGAGCGTTTGTTTGTTGTTCAGCGTTTTTTGTCGCTCGTTTTCATCTACTGACCGCTCTACCTCGTTGTTAATCATTACGGGGGATAACGATTCTTTTTCCAAAGGAGCTCTACTTCTCCCTCCTGAAGAGCTGAGCCAAAAACCTAGAGTACATACTCCGATGAGATAAATAACCTTTTTCATTAGAAAGTGTGTTTGAATTTTCGCATTATGTTTTCTACTATATCCTTATCGGTATTGATATATTGGTCGAAAGGACTGATAGCCCTCCAAAAGCCAATACGCTGAGCATTTTCTATTCCTATTTGAATGGTTAAAAGCCATAGTTTAAAGGAACGTATTTTGCTCTCTATAGAATCTAATAACCTATAACGGTCGCCAGCGGTCATTAGGTTTTTACCCTTACTATCAATCACGCTGTTAATCTCTGCCGTGAGCTTGAGTATTTCCTCGTAAGCCTTTTCACTTGCTTTTACCCCAAAGACAGCGTACTGAGGATGTTTCTTAGCAAGGGTGAGTACATTAGAAGAATACTCTTGGCATTGCTTGAGTTGCTCCCATATATTTTTGAGTTGCATTCCGTTGGTAATGGTAGTAGAGACTTCTGTAAGTCCTTTATATACTTTTTCTTGTACCTGATTAACCAATGCCATTTGACCACTTATAAAGGTTTGCGCTTTTTGCAATTTGGTTTGCTCATCGGCAATTTTGTTCTGACCATTTTTAAGCGAAATAGCATAACCTGCCATTGAACCTGTGACAGCTGGATCAAAATAAATGGTTTGTGCCTCTCCTATCGCAGGCAACAGCATTGTTGTGAGTAATAATTTAAATAGCTTGTTTTTCATATTGTTGTGTGTTTATAAGTTCAGATAAAGGTAATTCTTGGTCTTTTACATATTGGTCAAATTTCTTTAAGGTATCTTTAGGGTGCTCCTTCTTGAACTCCTTAAAGAAAGCTACTACTTTTTCATCTAAAGGCTTTTTATAGAGGTTTACCAAGACAAATATGGCATCTGTCTTTTCTTTGTACTTTTTTACATCAGCTACAAAAGCGTCTAAGGCTTTGTCGTAATTACCTAATGCTTTTACATAGTACAGAATAGCTGATTTTTCGGGCTTTTCAGTAGTATAGGTGAGGTATTGTTCCATAGATACTTCATTACCATATACCTCTCCTTTAGCCCCTCGCTTTAGATAAAACTCCTTAAAACGCCCTCTACCTGTTTTGTTGTTTAGGTTATTAATCGTAAAGATTTTGTTTTGCTCTACTTTGTTGAGCGACAATAAAGCTGCTATACGGTCGAAATTGTCCTTAAACTTGGTTTGGTCAAGTAGTATGAACGTATCAGAATTATTGATGATTGAGTCCTTCACTACCGTATTACCGATGATATCGTCTAACTCTTGGGTAACTACTACCGCTTCACCCCAAAACTTGCGCACTGTTTTGTACAGATAGAGTATATAACCTCCCATTAGTTTAGAGGCAATGGCTTTCCACGCTTCCTCAATAATGAGGGCTTTACGCCTATCACTGCGCAAACGCATTTTTTGAATGAACGTATCCATAATAATGAGCGTTACTATGGGAAACAGCTTTGGATTGTCTTTCACATTATCTATCTCAAAGACAATGAAAGGCTCGTAAAACAAAGAACTATCGGCATTCTCATTGAGTGTGGTACCATAGCGTCCACCTCTGTAAAAATCTTTGAGTACAAAGAGAAAAGTACGCAGGTTAAACTCTTGTTCCGTAATGCGGTGATGTTTGTTGTTCATATACACGGGTAGGAACTTTTCACAAAAATCATAGAAGGTATTAAACGACAACTCTTGTACTTTAAATTCTTCTGCTACTTTTTTAACTCGTTTTACAATTGCTTGCCTTTGTCTATCAGTCTCTAAATCTTCATCATCTAAGGGGATTATTTCTCGTTTTACAGCAATGAGTGCGGCACTTTCATTATAGACTTTACGCCTTTTTTCATCAGAAAGGGTTTCGTAAGCTTCGTATATCTTATAGAACATATCTGCCATATTGGCGTTATACTCGTCCTTGCGTTTGTCGGGGTGGTATTCCTTTAAAAGTTTGTGACCTCTGTCCTTTATCTCTTCAGTACTCGCATCTAAAGGCAGTCCCAGTATATCATAGAAAGTCTCTTCCTCGTTACTGTCTAAATCTTCTTCATAGATGTTGAACTTATTGAGGTAGAGCAATAATTCCTCATTTGTTTTGGCTTTATACCACTGGGTGTCGCCCTCAAAATGTTGGTGATAATAGGCAAGGAGGGCATTATCTATAATGGATTTCTGAGCGGGGGACATTGTTGCATCAGCTCCTTGCCATATTAAGAAAATGAGATTGGTGAGAAATTCAGTTTTTTCAATGTTAAACTCTTCTTTACCTACCGCAAACGGATTCATTGTAATAGGCTTTTCTTCTGTATATTGTACGTAACGCCCTCCTTTATAGGAACAAGTACCTGAATAAGAATCACCCGTGTCTACGATTACTACATCGTAGTTATAAGTGAGGTATTGCTCTACAATATTGTTCATCAAGAACGATTTACCACTTCCCGAAGGTCCTAAAACAAACTTGTTGCGATTGTTGATCCGTCCCGTTTGATAAGGCAAATCTGAGGTGTCTACCTTTAGAGGTACGCCTTGTCTATCGGCAAAACGCAAATAAAAATTAGATTTTTCACTTATGGGGTAACTCTCTTTAAAAAAAAAACACAAGCCCGCCTCGCTCGTTGTGGTAAACAAATCATACTCCTGCAGCTCTACCGCATTGCCTATAATAGCCGATCGAAATAGCTCCATTTGGTTGTAAGCATTCTTAGAGATGATGATTCCCTTAGTAAAGAGCTTACTCTCAATAGTGGATTGCGTTTTCTCCATTTTCTCCAAGGTATCACAAGCAAAAACCAACGAAAAGTGAGCATCCACTATCAACTGTCCATTGACAGCTATATCGTGCAAAAGATCTTGAATTTCTTGAGCTACTATAGCATTGGAAGGAGCATTTTTAGCTACTCCATCGTGTTTTTTCATTTTCTTTTCCAACTCTCGTTGACGTGATACTTGGGGTGGAATAGCAATTACTTGATTGTAGACAATTGTTTGATATGCTTCTAACTCGTTGAGAAAAGAAAAATTATCTACTGCTAAATAGGCTACAGTACTGCTACCGCCTAAGCGTGAATAGGTTTCTATTTCATTGGGGAGCTCTATGTTTTCTACATCTACAAAAGAGATTGTTTTGACAAATGAGCTGCCTATACGCAAATATTCATTAGTGGATTTGATATTGTCAAACACAGGTACTTCAGCAAACTGCATTGTAAGCATTCCTCCAATGTAATACTCAAAATCTTTTTCAAACAGCCATTCGGGGTCACACTCACTTTGCTCTAACAGCATATACACTTTTTCACATTTGTCTCGTAGTTCTTTATAGGCTTTTTCTGAAAATTTATATTTGCTTTTTTTCTTGTCTAACAAGTCGGTAAAGAGCAATAGCGTGTCTATGGTTTTGTAAATACGTCCATTGAAGTGGTCAGAGTATTTCTGTTGCAAATAGGTATTTTCTTTTTCAGATACATACCGCTTTTTGGCGAAAATGTCTACTTTCTGCACGATGTGTCCTTCCCCTATAATGGCAATTACTTGATTGAGAATGGTATGAAACTGCTCGTAACGTTCGGGGTCGGCTGAGTATTGTTCTACAATATTCTTTATGCGAATTCCTATTACGGGATTACCATACTGACCAATAAGTGTATCGTATTTCCAACCGTGCTCACTGCCATAGTCGTAACCTATAAAAGGAAATTGAAAAGCTTTTGTCTTCATTTTGATATTCTTTTCTTGTTAAAAAGGAACGTTATCATCAGATTGATTTGCGGGTGCATTGCCATAAGAGTTAAAAAACTCGCCTTGCTGTGCTTGTTGATTTATTGGCGGTGGAGTTGTCTGTGCTTGGGCAGGGACAAGTTGTCCTTGATTAGAGCCGTAAGGTATTTGTTGCATTTGCATAAGGTCTATTTTCCAGCCTTCTACTGTATTGAAATACTTTACCTCACCTTGTGGAGAAACCCATTCACGCCCTCTAAGGTTATAATGTACCTTTACTAACTGTCCTTTTTGCAAATTGTCTAAAAGTGCACAACGCCCTTGTGTGAACTGAATGACAATATCATTAGGATATTGCTCTTCTGTAGTGATAACTAAATCTCTTTTTTGGAAGCCATTGTTACCTACTGTCTCCAAGGAAAAAATTTCTTTAATACGTCCTTGTATTTCCATAGTTATAATGATTTAATTTGTTGTTTCTTTTGTGATGATTTTCTAAATCTTTTAGGAAAGATGTGTATTTCATCATTGTTTCTCATCTTGTTATATAGACCTTTCGTCTTCTGATTGTGAAAGGTGTACCATACCCCTCCAATGCCTATCCCTGCTCCTATAAGAGCTCCAAAAAAGCCAATGAAAGAAGGTAAAGAAGCCAAACAGATAAGTCCTCCTAAGGCTGAGCCTAAAGCGTAATAAATATACTTATCTTTGAGTCCGAAAAAGACAAGGGGTTTTTTAAGCCCCTTGTACAGATAGAAGCCCATAGGTTGATGCTTTTTTAGTTGAGACCAAAGAATGCTCCTACGAAAATAGGTACTAAGATGAGGAACAAACAAGCACCTCCCCATCCGAGGATTTCCTTGTTGATGTCTTGATCACCATTTGTCCACTTATTGTAGATACGTAACCCTCCAATGAGACCTACAATACCTCCAATCATCATAATGAGCGTTTTCAAAGGCCCCCAATAGGTCTTAATACTATTGGCAGCATCAGTAATAGCACCTGCTCCTTGTGCAAGTATAGGAGTCGTGACACAGATTCCTAAAAGTAACAAGAGTAGTAGTTGCTTCCTCGTTACAGATTTTTGAATGTTTAACATAATGAATTAAATTAGGTTTTTTGTTTTATTTGCTTACTTGGGTTGTACAGAGGCTTTGTATACCTTAATACCATCGTCTCCCTCTCCACTAACCACGACTTGTACACTGGTTTCTGCCATATTCAAAATGTCTTTAAATCGCTCTCTATTAGCTTTTAAATACTCTTGCTTCTGTTCTTTGGTAAGCTCTGTACTTTCGCCTCCAGTATTTTCTGGAGTTGTATGGGTATCGGTATTATCAGCCTCGTTAGTGTTGAGTTGTTCTTCCTCTTGGTGTTTTCTCATCATCGCTTTTAACACTTCATCAGGAGCTGTGGCTGTCTCGTTAGTAGTAGAAGGAAATAAATCATTCTCATCTATTTCTGTACTACTGCTGGTAGCCATCTCTTCTACATCGCTAAAGTCTATATTAGTGACTTTCGTTTCCTGTCCTATCCCCGATAGAGAAAACTCTTGTTTGTCTTCCTCCTCTATAGGGAGTTTTTCTTTTTTAAAGTACAAGTCGTATAGGATATTCCCTGCATAATAAAGGATGTAAACAATAATTACTATTTGAAAAAATGTTGTCATTAGTGTATTAATTAATGGGTTAAGTAACTACTTTTATAGGCTATCAGTTGTGCTATCATACCTCTAAACTCTCGTTTGCTAAGGGCATAGCGCAAACCTATATCAATGATTTCATTGAGGTCTACTTCAAAAGTGCCAAACTTTACCAATTCGATGTGTAAATCATTGCTCATACTAATGGTTCTATCACGCCTATTTTCCTCGTTTTCTATCCAGTCTCTGAGGAAGTCCTCCGTGTTTATTTCGTTGTATTTTCGCTCCAATTGTATGTTAAAAGGCAGTTTAGATGGTTTCATTGATGTATTGGGTTAATTCTTCAAAGGTTTGTTTAACAGCTTTCTTTTGTCTATACGAAAGGCGACGAGTGTTAATGCTCTGCAATTCATTGCATTTGTAGATGGGCGTAGGTAATAATCTACCATACTTGCCAATCTCCTCGTCCATTGCTTGCTGATTACGGTAAAAATACCCTTTGTCATACTTAGAACGTACAAACACCCTATTTGCTTGGCTTTCTATCATTCCCAATAGATTGATAAATACCATTGTAGATTTTACCGATACATCAGAGTACTCAAAAGGAATGATGATAAAGTCGCTGTATATGAGCAAATCAATATAACGCTCGTCCAATGTTCCTGCTAAGTCAAAGAGGTATACTGTCTCTTCTTTTTTCATATCCATTAAGGTCTGAAAATCTAAAAGACTCTCTTGGTTGTCGTCGCCTATCACCTCTACTTCATAGAGTTGGGGGATAGAAAGCATTTTATCTTCTTCCCATTTTTGATGGAAAGATTTCTGAAAGTCAAAGTCAAAAGCTTTTACTTTTTTCTCCTTTACTAAGGTGAGGTAGTTAGCAAAAGCAACCGCTAAGGTAGTCTTGCCTACCCCTCCTTTTTGGGTAGCAAATGTTATAACCATTTTATTTTCGTTTTTTACGTCGTTTTTTTAATTCGTCTTCTGTGGTATCGCGTGGAGCATAAGTACTTTTACCTAAAGCTTTAAAGATGTCTGCTACATCGTTTAAAACCTCTGAGATTTTACCGCTTGGGCTGTGTTTGAGGTCAGTTTGGCTTCTCATCTCAGAGGTATTGTGTATGGATGTTCCTACGATAAATGCTTGGTATTCCTCTTTATCTAAAAGAAAGGATAGTTTGTGTATTTGGTGGTAACGCTCGTGTATAGCGTAATACGCTCCGTTATCGTCTTGTTCCAAAATGACAAAATCATCATTCTGTGCATTATGAATATGTTGTCTTACATCTTCTTTGAGTTGTTGAAAGTTGGGGTTGCTCTCCTTGCTTTTAAAACGCTTGTTTTCAAATAACATAAAATCTTTGACAGCAACGCCTTCTTTACTTAGGTGCTGCATAAGGATTTGCTTTTCCTTATCACTTCTCAGATTGTAGTCCTTTAGGCGTTCAAACTCTTTTTTGTCAATGCTATCTTCAGTAAAGTCAAAGATGTCTTTCATCTTAGCTATCTCACTGCCTTTATATATTTGTTGGTTTTTATTGTCAATAAGCGTATAACCAAAAGGCTGTTTATCGTCTCTAAAGTGAAAAACGATATCTATCCCAAAGATTTGGCGCAGTTTTTCTTGTAACTCGCTCACATATTCTATCTGTGGTGGGATAGGCTCTTGCGGTAGAATGTTTCGTTCGTATAGTCCCTGTTGAACTCTATCATCTATCACCTTAAAAACTTTATTGCTGTACATTTCTTTGTACTTATCTATAAAGGCTTTGATTTGCTTAATGCGTTTGTCGCCTTTCTGCTTCTCTTGGTAATGGAGTTTATCACTGAAAAGTGTTTTCTGAACAACGCCATTGTACAATATATCCACCTGATTAGGGGTGTCATCACTTTGAACTAGTTTAAAACCATTACGTGTGAGTAGCATTTCTACCTGCTGAAGGTTGCTAAACCTATATTGCAAAAGCTTCTCTATAGTAGCTTGGTGATTTGTACCTAATACCTTTTCCATTGCCTTTGCTAAGGCTTGTTGGGATTTAAGATGCTCGAAGCTGTCGTTTATCTTCTTGCCTGTGTTTTTATCTACACGGGTAGAAACAATATGCACGTGGTTGTTTTCTGTGTCCTTGTGAAAGACTACAAGGTAAGGTTGCTGCCCATAGCCCATCTCTTGCATAAAATTATCGGCTATCTCAGTGAGCTGCTCCTTACTGTGTTCTTGGTACTTTGTAGATATTACCGCGTGAAATTGTGGTTTTCGGGTGCGTTCACTTTCTGAGATGGCTTTTAAATAATCTCTGACTTCCTCTTGAGAGCTGCTCTCATTGATAAATGAAGGAAAGTTTTTCATCAACATTAGCTCGCCTTTTTCGTTATGTACTTTCTTGTCGTTGTACTTTACTCCGTGAAAGTCCCTGCTTGCTGAGCTAAGAATTTTTACTATCATTCGCAATGAGTTTATATATCTGCCTAAAGATTTGATTTTGTTCTGTCTTGAGTTTTACAATCTCGTCCAAACGCTGAGTAAAAGCAATGAGCTCTGCTCGGTGTACCTCTTTCTTAGCGTTGGCTACATAAGCGAACTGATTAATATTGTTTTCAATCTTAGCAAAGATGTTGTCTTGCTTTTCAATGAACTTTAAAACCTCACGTCGTTCTTGTGCGTTCATATTACCTTCCACTGCTGATATTATCAAATCGGTGAGAGTAGTTTTCCTTTCTGCGCTTAACCTTTTCCACTGCTCTTTTTGACTTTCAGTAATTCTAAGAATAAGGTATTTTGATTTGTTAAGAGCTGTCTTTTCCAACGCTTTTAGGTTTAAATTTTTGGCAAAGTAAGAGAGGATTTTTTAGGTGCGCAATAGGTGAAGAGGAGGTGTAGACTATAATAGACTATAAACAGCACAAATGGACGTAACTTTTTAAAAAATAGACTATTTTATACATAAATAGACGCAAATAGACGGTATTAGTGTTTATTGGACTCTATTGGTACGTATTAGAACGTAAAATATTGTATTTTTGAAGATTTTTTTTGATGTATGATTTCTATTTCCGTTGCAGAAAGAAAAACAAGTTCCGCAGTTTTTCTCCCCTTTTAGCTTCCTTTGTAAAAATGCAGACGATAGGCAAATTTTTCAAAGAAGCTAAAAGGCAAGACGAGTCTTTGTATACCGTTTTTTTCAAAACTGTGTATATACAAAGACACATCTTGCCCCTAAAACCGCGACCGAATACAAAACCGCAAAATATAATTGATTAATAATGAATTACAGATTTAGAAGATTTTAGTTGCAGAAAAAGAAGAGAGGTGTGTATGTTACATACTTTTTTTTAATTTATATACCTATATAATATATATATGTAGGGGGAGTTTTTACTTTTTTGAAAAATAAATATATTTATTTGTAAATCAGAAGTTTAAAATTAATAAGTAGTATTAAAATTAAGCTACCTAATAGGGTGGGTAGTATCAAAATTAAGCTACCTAATAGGGTGGGTAGTATTAAAATTAAGCTACTTCATTGGTAGGTAGTATTAA